>NZ_RZRR01000280.1:0-6000 GCF_003998555.1 Mesorhizobium sp. M7A.F.Ca.CA.002.09.1.1
GTGTGCCGGAACGCTGCCGCAGCCGCTGGCGCAGCAATGGAAAGAGGTCGAGCACGTTTTCACGCGTCGCCTTGCCTTTGCCGCGCGCCATCAGGCCGATCTCGATGTTTTCCGCCACCGTCATTTCGGCGAACAGTCGCCTTCCCTGCGGCACATAGGCGACGCCGGCCTTCGGCACCTCATGCGCCGGCAGGCCGGTCAACTCCTTGCCATCGAGCCTGATCGAGCCGGCGCTCGAGGGGACCAGCCCCATGATGGCCTTGAGTGTCGTCGTCTTGCCGGCGCCATTGCGGCCGAACAGGCACAGCACCTCGCCTTTGTTCAGCACCAGGTCGAGGCCATAGAGCACCTGGACCTCGCCATAGAAGCAGTCGAGCCGCGAAATGGTGAGTGCTTGAGGCGTGGCCTCGGCCTGGTTTGCCTCGGTCATGGGGCAGTCCCCAGATAGGCTTCCTGCACCGCCGCGTTTTCGCGGATCGCTTCGGGCGTGCCTTCGGCGAGGATCTTGCCGGCATTGAAGACAGTGATGCGGTCGGCCAGCTGCATGACGACAGGCATGTTGTGCTCGATCAGAAGCACGGTGGCGTTCTTGGCGATCTCGCGCACCAGGGTGATGAAATTGTCGATCTCGCTGTCGGCCAGCCCTTGCGTCGGCTCGTCGAGGATCAAAAGGCGCGGCTTCAGCGCCAGCCCCATCGCCACTTCCAGCAGGCGCTGATGGCCGTAGGACAACTGCCCGGCCGGCATGTGGGCGCGATCGGCCAGGCCGGTGCGTTCGAGTGCGGTCATGACAGCGGCCTGTATCGCGCTCCTGGAATGGCTGCCATGCCGCAGCGTCAGTTGCGCGGGCAGCGCGACGTTGGCGTAGACGGACAGGTTGGCATAGACGCTGGTGAGCTGGAAGGTGTAGGCGATCCCCCTGCGGACCCTGACATAGGCAGGCAGATTGGTGATGTCGGCGCCGTCGAAGACGATCATGCCGGCAGACGGCTGGATGCGGCCGCTGACCAGGCTGACGAAGGTGGTCTTCCCCGCTCCATTGGGGCCGATCACGGCGCGGATTTCGCCCGGCATCAAGGAGAAATCCACACGGTCGACGGCACGCAGGCCGCCGAAGTCGCGAGAAAGGCCCTTGGTGGTCAAAAGCGGCATCATGGCAGCCACCCGAGCCAGCGCTGCCTAATGCTGCCCAGAATGCCTTTGGGGAAGAACAGCACAAGCAGGATCAGCGCGATGCCGACGATCAGCAGATAGGCGGAGGTGTAGCCGCTGGTGATATCGATGACATAGTACATGAACAGCGTGCCGATCAGCGGCCCGAGCGTTGTTGCAGCACCGCCCAGCAGCACCCACAGCAGCGGCAGGATCGAATACTGCACCGACGCGAAGCTCGATCCGACATAGCCGAACAGCAGCGCATAGGCGGCACCCGAGCCGGCGCAGATGATGCCGGAGATGACGACGGCGGCGAGCTTGTTGGAGAAAGTGTCGTATCCCAGCATCTTCGTCCGCTCCTCATTCTCGCGGATGGCGACCAGCACGCGGCCATACCGGGAGCGGACGATGGCCAATGTGACGAGAAGCACGATCGAAAACAGCGCCAGCGCCGTCATGTAGCGAACGGTCGGATTGGTGAGCTCGAGCGATGTCGCGCCGAAGGTGAGCACACGGGCCGGCTGCGGCACGACCATGCCCTGGTCGCCGCCGGTCCACGTCGCGAAGTAGAGGATGAGGAGGTAGAACACTTGCGCGAACATCATGGTGACGATCATGAAGGCGACGCCGGTGGTGCGCAGCGCCAGCAGGCCGATCACGAGTGACACAACAACACCACAGGCAAGCCCCGCGGCGAACGCCGCTGGTACGCTCCAGCCGAGCTGGATGACGGCAAGGCCGGCGCCATAGAGCCCGGCGGCAAAGAACATGGCATGGCCGAGGCTGAGCAGGCCGACATAGCCGAACAGCATGTTGTAGCCCATGGCGAACACTGCCAGCACCATGATGCGGGCGAGCAGGCCGTGATAGTATTCCGGCAGAAGGAAGCTCAGCACGAAAAGCAGCCCGACGACGCCGAGATGCATGGCATAGGCTTTTACCGGCGAAGCTTCGCTCATCGCGACCTCGTCCCGAACAAGCCTTGCGGACGGAACACCAGCACCATGGCGACCAGCAGCGTGGCGATGATCTTGGCCAGCGTCGGCGAGAAGAACATCGAGATGATGCCGTCGGAGAGACCGATCAGCACGGCGGCGACGACCGTGCCGCGCAGCGAGCCGAGGCCGCCGATGATGACGACGATGAAGGAGAGCAGCAGCGGGTCCTGCCCCATCAGGTAATGCGCCTGGCTGATCGGCACGATCAGCACTGCGGCAATGGCCGCCAGCATGGCGCCAAGCGCGAAGACGCCGCCATAGACGCGGCCGACGGGGATGCCGAAGGCCTGCGCCGTCTCGCTGTCATACTGCGTGGCGCGCATGACGAGGCCGACCTTGGTGCGCGTCAGCACCAGCCATGTCGCGGTGAGCAGCAGCGCGGAAGTGGCGATGACAGACAGTTTGTAGCCGGAGTAGCCGAACCACGGCAGAAGGATGCGGTAGCTGAACGGCGGCTCCACCGGCCGCGCCTCCGGACCGTAGAAGGTCAGCGCCAGCTGCTGGATGATGTAGAGCATGCCGATGGTGGCGACGATGGTGGCTTCCGGATTGTAGTTGAGCCGGCGCAGCACCAGCCGTTCGGCGACCAGCGCAATGGCGCCGACGATCAGCGGAGCAATCACAAGTGCGGCCAGGAAGCCGAGCGCCGGATGGCCGCCAATGGCTGTGGTGATCGCCCAGGCGAGCACGGCGCCCAGCATGAAGAACTCACCGTGCGCGACATTGACCACCAGGACAGGCCGAGCGCGGTCAGCGCCAGCACGGCTGAGGTGACGAGGCCTTCGAGGGCGGCGAGGAGGAGGTGGGGACCGAAGTGCATGCTACACGCCCAGCGATAGCGCAATCGCGCCCCTTGCGGGGGGTGAGGAGTGGTCCGCGCAGCGGACGGAAAGCCAATTGCTTGGCTTTCCGAACGACGAACGCCCGGAGCGACAGCGAAGGGCCGGGTCCGGCAGGCCAGAGGGGGGGGCCTTGGCGCTCACGCTGCTGCGCTAAGCTCACAGCGCCTGCGTCGTATAATCCCCTTCGGCCTCGTAAAGTCCGTCCTCGATCTTGGTCTTGTGCACGACCTTGAGCTTGCCGCCTTCGATCTTGGAGATGTTCTGGATGCCAAAGCACTGGTGGATCTTGCCGTTGAAGGTCTTCGGTCCCTGCGGATGTTCCGGACCTTCGGCGAATTCGGTCAGCGCCTCGGTCGCCTCGACCAGCTTGGCGCGGTCTTCCGGTCCCTTGTAGCCGGCGTCCTCCATCGCCTTCTTGACGACGTAGAGCGTTTCCCAGCAGCCGAACATGTGGGCTGCGGTGGAGACGTCCTTGGGGTCGCCGACGGCGGCGCCATTGTCGTCGATGCCGACAGCAGCGCGATAGGCCTTCTGCGCCTCGGAATCATCGGCCTGCGCATAGCGCGGCGAGCCTTCCCAGAAATGGCTGCCATCGAGGAATTCGAGGCCGGGGCTGTTGATGTCGGTGGCTTCGAGCGAATCGATGAAGCCGAACAATTGCGGCCGGTTGGAGCCGTAGAACTCACCAAGCTCCTTGACGAAGGTGAGCACGGCCGGGCCGACCATGACGTGGTAGATCACCTCGGTCTCGGCCGGGATCTGCGGAAAATACTTGGTGAAGGACGATTCTGTCGGCGGGATGGCGATCTGCGCGATGACCTCGCCGCCTTGCGCCTTCAGCGCCGGCGGCAGGTAGTCGCGGTGGTCGTAGCCGAAGGCGAAATCCGGGAAGATCTGCGTCACCTTCTTGCCTGCATTGGCCGCGATCCACGGCGCCATCGACTGGATCTGGCTCTTCACGTCGGTGATGCCGGGCTGGAAGACATAGCGGTTCAGCTTGGTCGAGGCGACGTGATGGCCTTCGCTGACGACGAAATAGGGCATCTTGTTTTCGCCGGCGGCGGGCGCCGAGCCGATGACGACATGCGAGAACAGCGTGCCGAAGACGATGTCGGTCTTGTGCTGGGTGGCGAACTTGCCGACCACCTCGGCGCCACGGCCGGGATCGGTGCCGTCATCCTCGTTGATCACCTCGACCTGGCGGCCATTGATGCCGCCGGCGGCATTGATCGCCTTGACCGCGGCAGCCGTCGTCTTTTCGTACCAGCGGCCATAGGCAGCGCCGATGCCGGTGCGGTGCGACTGGAAGCCGATCTTGATCGGCGCCGAACTCTGCGCCTGGGAATAGCGGACGAAGCCAGGGGCAAGGCCGAGGCCGGCGCCTGCGGCCAGACCTTTCAGTGCGGTGCGGCGGGTGAGCGTGGATCTGGAGAGATCGAAAAACCCATTCTTGTCAGTCACGGCAGTTCCCCTGTTTTTGAGTTTTGACTGGCTGCAACGAGGCAAAAAATCGCATGTGTACAAACTAAATCACCAAAGCCCCGACGTGGCAAGCGGGCTTTCCCCGAAGGCATGCTGGTCGCCTTTTCTCATCCGACAGTCGGCGTGGCAAGCAACCAGAGGCCGAAGACGGTGTAGGCGACCATCAGCAAGGTAAGCGGGAACTGGCTGAGGGCCGCGCGGGAGGGCTGTGGGTGCAGGCGCCAGGCGAAGCCGTGAGCGACGAGGACGGCGAGCACATGCCCCAGGATGATGGCGCCGGCCTGGATATTCCACAGCCACCACGCAGAGTCCGCCCCCGCAACGATGCCGGCCTCGATCTGCATATCGGCGGTGCCGAACAGGTTCCAGCCCATCGCGAACGGATCGGAAAGTGCCGCAAGCGCATATTGGCCGTCGACGAGCAGCGCCGTCAGATAATGCGCAATGTGATAGGCAAGCGCGATCGGCACGATCGACCACACCAGCTGACCGGCCGCCTGGTTAAGAATGTGGTCGCTGCCGGCAAGACGTTGGCCGAGCCAGGCGGCAAGCAGGAACACCGCCGCCAGCAGCGCGAATGTCAGGATCAGCCCGAAAGTGCCGCTGCCGATCAGCGCCGTGCGGCCGGGAAATTCGAGCGGGTTGATGCCGAACAGGCCGAGCCAGAAGAAGGTTTTCGACAGGCCGTCGAAGGACACCGACGACAGGGCGAGCAGCAGGAAAGCCATGCCGCTGGCCGGCAAGGGCTCCGCGGCCAGCAGCTTGGCGCCCGGCCAGCACAGGGCAAGCCGGCCATGTTCGTTCCGTACCACAATTGCGAAACGCGCCACCATGGAGAAGAAGACCGTCAGGAATTCGCCGCTGCGGCTCCAGCCGCGATAGCCGAACGCCAGTATGGCGAGGAAAGAGAATAGCCAGTAGAGGCCGGCGGCCACGGCCAGACGCGCCGGATCGTCGGGCGCCGGATCGATGAGTTCGAACCAGGCAAAGGCGAAGAACAAGATGGCCGCAGGCCAGCAGCCGACCCATCGGGGCAGGCGCCATGTCCCGGTCCCGAACAGGCGCGAGGCGATACGCCATGGTCCATACCAGGGGTTCAGCCATGACCAGAGATCGCCGAAGAGGCCTTGCAACAGCGTGACGCCGGCCCACAAAAGGGTCCAGATCACCAAAGGCAGCGGGTTTGAAAGCGGGTCGTGGCTGCCGAAAAGGCCGGCGGCGATGAGAATTGCAAAGCCGGCAAAGGATATCAGGCTGATGGCGGCGCGGGCGCTGTCGCCGAAGGTGAACAGCGGCAGGCGTCGGCGCCAGAAGCGGGCAAGCGAAGCCGCCGGCAGCAGCGCCAGGACGAGGAAGCTGACGGCCACGGCGAAGGCGCCTCCGACCAGATAGTAGCCGGTCGGCAACAGCAGGACGTGGCCCCGGTCGGAGGCGTGGGCGAAGGCTGGGGTGGGGAGGAGGGCAAACAGCGCCGCAGATAATAACGCCAACAGCTGATGGCAGTGCTCTACGAGGCCCCCCTC
>NZ_RZRR01000281.1:0-5992 GCF_003998555.1 Mesorhizobium sp. M7A.F.Ca.CA.002.09.1.1
GTCTCGCATCTGCCGCACATCATCGCCTACAACATCGTCGGCACCGCCGATGATCTGCAGTCGGTGACCAAATCCGAAGTGATCAAATATTCGGCTTCCGGCTTCCGCGACTTCACCCGCCTTGCCGCCTCCGATCCGACCATGTGGCGGGATGTCTGTCTGCACAACAAGGACGCCATCCTCGAAATGCTGGCGCGGTTCTCGGAGGATCTGGCGTCGCTGCAGCGCGCAATCCGCTGGGGCGACGGCGAAAAACTCTTCGACCTGTTCACCCGCACCCGCGCCGTGCGCCGCTCGATCATCGAAGCCGGCCAGGACATCGACGTTCCCGATTTCGGCCGTCAGGCGGTCGAGCACCCCGCGAAGGGCTAGGTCTGTCTCAGGCAGGCCAGGTCTGCGCAACCATGGCCAGCGTCTCGGCTCGGTTCGGCGCGCCAAGCCTGCCGCCGAAGCGCAGGCATTTGAGCGCCGCGGCCGCACTGGCAAACCGCAAAGCCTGCTCGACCGGCATGGCTTCCGCCAGCCCGACGGCGAAGGCGCCGTGAAAGACATCGCCGGCGGCGAGCGTGTCGACCGCCTTGATTTTCGGCGCCGCGACATGGCGCACGCAGCCAGCGCGACGGTCGTGCCACCAACTGCCCGCCGCGCCGCCTGTCACTGCGACAAAAGCGTCGCTGCGGCTGGCGAGATCGGCGCAAGCCGTTTTCGGATCGAGCGCCTGGCCGCAGACGATGCGCGCTGCCGGCTCCGAAGCGATGATGTGCGTAGCGAGCGGCAACAACTGCTCAAGGACCTCCAGCGGCGCGGTGTCGGCATCGAGGATCGCCGGACGGCCGATGGCGCGCGCCGCCTTCAGGGCGAGTGCCGCCGCACCCGGCCAGCGGACATCGACCAGAACGGCATCGAATGCCATGAGGTCGGCGACCGGCAGGACGTCGGGATCGGCCTGGGCAAGCCTGTCATAGAACGGCACGATGATGCGCTCGCCATGCGCGTCGACCAGGATGGAGGCCAGCGCCGAGCGGGCACCTCTGACGCGCCGCACGAAGGTGCAATCGACGCCTTCGGCCTCTATGCCGGCGATGAGCTGGTCGGCGACGGCATCGTCGCCGGCACTCGCCCACAGCGATACTTCGGCGCCCAGGCGATGGGCAGCGCAGGCGGCGCTGGTGGCCATGCCCGAGGCGATCTGGACGCCGTCGGAGGCCATGAACTTGCCCTGATGCATGGGCAGCGTCTCGACGTGCAGGATGGTGTCCAGCGTCAAAGCGCCAACGCTCAGCAGCTTCACGGGTTTTGCCATGGCTGAGCTATTCGACCGGCTTGATCTTGCCCAGCGGAATGAAGCCGAGCGAGGCCTTGCCCCTGACCACCTTCAGCGGCATGGACGGTTCGTTGCCGAGCACCGCCAGGGCAGAAAAACCCTGCTCGATCTGGCTTTTCTGCTCGGGTATGGCGGTGCCGAGGATGGCCGCCACCGCCTTCGGGTCCTTCAACCTGATCATCAGGTCGGCGTTGACCAGGCCCTCGGCATCGACCGAGAGCGGTCCCGAAACGGTGATGCGCGCCGTCCCCGACGACAGATCAAGGTTGCGGATTTCGATCGCCTGGCCACGAAGGCTCTTCACCCGCGTGCCGATCAGTGCGACGCCGTTCTTCAATGTCACGTCGCCGCTGGCATCGAGCGCCGGAAGCACGCGCCCGCCAAGTGCGTCGGGGTCGACCTCGAGATCGCCGAAACTGCCGAGATAGTCGATATCCTCGCCGTTGGGCTGCAACTGACCTGATGCCTTGCCGGCACTGAACAGTTGCACCGGATCGGTATCGTCGGCCGGATCGGTCTGGCCGGAAAGGCCCTCTGCCTCCAGCGAAATCCGCCGCGGCAGCGGCCACCACAATTTGAAATTGGCCTGCAGATTGTCCCAGTCGATCCACAGCGGCACCATGTCCGGCACGGAGGTCCTGAGCGGGCCGCGCAGATTGGCAACCGGCGACAGAGGCTGGATGATCTGGGCGGCTGCGTTGAAACTGCCGGCTGAGGCCGCAATGTTCTTGGCATCGTCCTCATAGGCGAGGTTGTCGCAGGAGACGGTAAAGCTCAAGGGATAGCCGCTGACCTGGAGATTGGCGCAGCCGGCCTCGACGCCATTCTTGTTGAGCGTGGCAACCGCCTTGTCGGCCTCGCTCCTGACGCGGTCAGCCAGATAGAACCAGCCGCCGCTGTAGAGGGCGAACAGCACGACGATGAATGCTGCAAGCCAGATCAGGCGGCGACGTTTGTTCGGCTGGCGTTCGTCACTTGACGTCATGCTTTGGCTCTCGTTAACGCATGGGTATTGCGGACGGGTAGTCGATTCCGCCAGGTGGACAGACGAATAGTTAGACGGGACGGGCGGAAAAAACACCGGTCCGGGTGCGGTGTTGGCATCTTTTGCAATCAGGCGCGGCGATATGGGCGATTTTTGGGTGTTTGGCTATGGCTCGCTGATCTGGCGGCCGGGATTCGCGCATGTCGAAACACAGCGTGCCCGCCTGCATGGCTACCGGCGCTCGCTCTGCGTCTATTCCTTCGTGCATCGCGGCACGCGCGAGCGGCCGGGGCTGGTGCTCGGCCTCGATCGTGGCGGGTCCTGCGTCGGCCTCGCATTCCGCGTCCCCGGCGACTTGCGCGACGAGGTTATGGCCTATCTGCGCGAGCGCGAGCTGGTCACCAATGTCTATCTGGAGCGTCTGCTCAAGGTTCGCCTCGACGGCGGCGGTACGGTCGACGCGGTGGTTTACATTGTCGACCGCCAGCACGAGCAATATGCCGGAGCGCTCGACGCTGCAGATGCGGCGGCCGTGGTGCGCGGTGCGGTCGGCCAGTCCGGCAACAACGAGGACTATGTGCTGAGCACGCTGGAGCATCTCGAGGCGCTGGGCATTCGCGATCATTGGCTGGAAGAGGTGGCGCTGCAGGTCGCGCCTTTGTGAAGCTGGCTCTGCGGAAAAAGGCCGTCAGGCCTTTGACCTCGTTCAGGCAAGACCTAGGTTAGGCTCCAACCCTCAGACCGCGGGCGCCATTTGCCCGCCCAATCATCCCGGAGATCCGCCTTGCAGAAACGTCGTCTCGGTCGCACCGACTTGTCCATCGCGCCGCTGGTTCTGGGCGGCAACGTCTTCGGCTGGACTGCCGACGAGAAAACCTCGTTCGACCTGCTCGACCGCTTCGTCGGCGCCGGCCTCAACGCCATCGATACGGCGGACGCCTATTCGCGCTGGGTTCCAGGCCACAAGGGCGGCGAATCGGAAACCATCATCGGTAAATGGATGAAAGACCGTGGCAATCGCGACAAGGTCGTGGTGATCACCAAGGTCGGTTCGGATATGGGACAGGGGCACAAGGACCTGTCCGCCGCCTACATCGAAAAGGCCGTCGACGCATCGTTGAAGCGGCTGCAGACCGAATTCATCGATCTCTATCTGTCGCATTGGCCGGATCCTGCGACGCCCTATGAGGAAACGCTTGGCGCCTACGAGAAGCTGCTCGCCAAGGGCAAGATTCGCTATGCCGGGTGCTCTAACCTCGACGCCGGCCAGTTGCGTGCGGCACTCGATGTGGCGAGCCTGCGCAGTCTGCCGCGCTACGAGGTGCTGCAGCCGGAATACAATCTCTACGATCGCTCATCCTTTGACGGGCCGTTGCGCGATCTGTGCGTGGCCGAGGACATCGGCGTCATCACCTATTTCAGCCTGGCCAAAGGTTTCCTCAGCGGCAAATACCGCAGCGAGGCCGATCTCGGCCAAAGCCCGCGTGGCGGCGGCGTGAAGGACTATCTCAATGGGCGCGGCATGCGCATCCTTGCGGCACTCGACGCGGTGTCATCAAGGCATTCGGCCAAGCAGGCGGAAGTCGCGCTTGCCTGGGTGATCGCTCGGCCGGGCGTCACCGCGCCGATAGCCAGCGCCACCAAGCCCGAGCAGATGGACAGCCTGATCAAGGCGGCGTCGCTGAAGCTGAGCGCCGCCGACATGGCCGAACTCGACAGGGCGAGCGACTGAAGTTTCGGCGGCCGCTCCTCGCACGAACGTCCAAGACGACCCTCTTGTCTTGCCATAGCCTCCTTCGCACGGGGCAAGACAGAGGGTGAGATGACTGAGCCGCTTCTTTTGCAGCCGGATCTTTGGCGCCAGTTGTGCGCGCTCGTGCTTGCCTCCGCCGTCGTCATGGGCAGCCCGGGGCCGGCAACGATAAGCGTCACCGCCGTTGGTGCCGCCTTCGGTTTGCGCCATTCCCTGGGCTATGCCTGGGGAATCATCCTGGGCACGATCGCCGTGCTTTTGGTTGTCGCGACCGGGGTCATGGCAGTGCTCACCTCGATGCCGAAGCTGGCGCCGTTGCTGGCTTTGGCCTCCGCGGCCTACATCCTCTATCTCGCCTTCAAGATCGCTACGGCGCCGCCGCTGGCCGCCCGCGCCGCCGAGACTTCGCGTCCCACATGGCTGGCTGGATTTCTTCTCGCGGTCGCCAATCCAAAGGCCTATGTGGCGATCGCCGCCGTGTTCGCCGGTGCTTCGTCCAAACAGGGCGCCACTGAGCCTGGTCTATGGCTGAAGCTGGCGGTTCTCGCCCTGATGATCGTTGCCATCCACGCTCTGTGGCTTGTCGCGGGGGCTGGGTTCGCGCGCTTCCTGCGCCGGCCGGCGGCCTCGCGGATCATCAATCTGATCTTTGCCGTGACGCTGGTGTTGACCACCGCGCTGGCGGTGTTCGGCTGAGAACTGCCGGCCGGAGACTTCCGGTTCAGACTTTGGTTCTTGCGGCGTTGTCCAGCTCTTGCAGCCTTTTCACCGCTGTCGGCGGCAAGGCAGGCGGGTTCGGGCCGCGCGCCGCATCCATCAGGAACTGGTCGCAGGCAGCTTCGGTCTCGCCGATCAGCCGGGCCATGAATTCGTCCTTGCTCAGTCCCGGTGGAATCGGCGGCAGGAAACGCGCCTTGATGGTGCCGGGATAGCGCAGGAATTTGCGGCGCGGCCAATAGAGGCCGGCGACATGGGCAACCGGCACCACCGGAACACCAAGCTGCGTGTAGATTTCGACGATGCCGTATTTGTAGGCCGGTTCGTCGCCCGGCGCGCGTCTTGTCCCTTCGGGGTAGATGATGAGCTGGCGAGGGTTGCGCGCCATCTCTTCCTTGGTCGCGGCGACCACGGCCTTCAGTGCCTTCGAACGGCTGCCGCGATGAACCGGGATCATGCGCATCTTCATGATGTACCAGCCGAAGAACGGGATCCAGGTCAGCTCGCGCTTGAGGATGTAGAGCGGGTCCTGAAGGAAGGGGAAGAAGGCGATCGCGTCCCAGAACGACTGATGCTTTGGTGCCAGGATGAAGGAGCCTTCGGGCAGGTTTTCCCGGCCGGTGATCTCGTTCTTCGTTCCGGCGATCTTCTCGTAAAGCCACATCGAGGTGCGCGACCAGAATTTCGGCACGAACCAGGCGCGGTGCCGGGGCGACAGGAAATAATAGGGGGTCCAGAGGATCATCTGGACGATCAGGTTGACGTAGAAGACGAAATTGAACGTCAGCGATCTGATGTAGAGCATTGGGGGAGCCCGGTGAGGAGGTGAGCGTTGGTTACACCAAGCGCGGGAAAAAAGGAAATGGCCGCAGGGCGCTTTGGGTGGCGACGAAGAACGGCCACCGATGGGTTGGCCTGGTTCCGCTACATCAGCCGCGCCAGCCGCGCCTTCAGGCGCGGAGCGGCAAAATCGAGGAAGGCGCGCAGCTTGACCGGCAGCAGGCCGTGGCCCGCATGCACCAGGCTTACCGGCCATGGCGCCGGCTCGAATTCCTGCAGCAGGACGCGCAGCGCGCCGGACCGCAGCGCGGCTTCGATCTGGTAGGAAAGCACACGCGTCAGCCCGACGCCGGCAATCGCGGCATCGATGGCCGCTTCGGCGGTGTTGACCTGAAGCCGCGAGCGGACCCGAACCGGGATTTCGGCCTTGCCC
>NZ_RZRR01000282.1:0-5971 GCF_003998555.1 Mesorhizobium sp. M7A.F.Ca.CA.002.09.1.1
GCTACGACATGACGCCACTCGACGCTCAGGGCAAGCTGCGCACGACGTCGCCCGAGGCGATCGAGGCCGCCGGGCTCTACCAGCGGCTGATGACCAAATCCGCGCCTCCAGGCGTCACTGGCTTCAACTGGGCCGAAGCGCAGTCCGCCTTCCTGCAAGGCAGGATCGGCATGTGGTTCGATGGCGTCGGCTTTGCCCCGCCGATGGAAAATCCGGAAAAATCGCGGGTGGTCGGCAAGGTCGGCTATGGCGTCATGCCCAAGGGTCCCAAGGCGCACGCGGCTGGCACCTTCGGCGACGGTATCGGCGTGACGGCCACCAGCGAGAAGAAGGAGGCCGCCTATCTGTTCTGCCAGTGGGCAGTGTCGCCGGTCATGGGCGCGCGCCTGCTGCAGGCAGGCGCCGGCGTACCGTTCCGCAAATCGGTGCTCGAAGATCCAAAGGTGCGCGAAGGCGTCAACATGCCGGCAAGCTGGCTCGATGCGGTGGTCGGCTCCGGCAATGTGAGCCGGCTGTCGCTGCCGGTCATCATCCCGGTCACAGAGTTCCGCGACATCTACGGCGTGGCGCTGACCAATTTGATCGCCGGCGCTGATCCCGCCGAGGAGTTGAAGAAGGCTACCGACCAATTCCAGCCGGTCCTCGACAGGAGCGAGCAAGGCTGATGTCCGCCACCACCCCAGAACGCACCGGGGTGACGACGCAAGCCATCGAAGGGAGCCAGACGATCCGGCTGGCTCCCAACTACTGGCCTTTCGTCGTTCCGGCGCTCGTCGTCGTCGGCGCCGTGATCGTCTTTCCCTGGGCCTTCACGCTGTGGATGAGCGTCAACCGCTGGACGCTCGGCCAGTCGCGAAGCTTTGCCGGGATGGAGAATTATCTGCGGCTGGCGTACGACCAACGCTTCTGGGAATCGCTTCTCCATACGTTGAGCTACACCTTCCTTTCGGTTGCCGCGCCGATGTTGCTCGGCACCATCGCCGCCCTGATCTTCGACGCCAGGTTTCCGCTGCGTGGCCTGCTGCGCGGCGTCTTCGTGATGCCTATGATGGCAACGCCCGTCGCCGTGGCGCTGGTCTGGACGATGATGTTCCACCCCCAGCTCGGCGTCCTCAACTATCTTCTGTCGCTGGTCGGCATTCCGGCGCAGGAATGGATCTTCAACGCCAACACGGTCATCCCGTCGCTGGTTGCGGTCGAGACCTGGCAGTGGACGCCGCTGGTGATGCTGATCGTGCTCGGCGGCCTGGCGTCCGTGCCGCGCGAGCCGTTCGAAAGCGCCGAAATCGACGGCGCCAATGCCTGGCAGCAATTCCGCTATCTCACCTTGCCGATGATCGCGCCGTTCCTGATGATCGCGGTGATCATCCGCACCATCGACGCACTGAAGAGTTTCGACATCATCTACGCGATGACCCAGGGCGGGCCGGGCACGGCCTCGGAGACCATCAACATCTATCTCTACAACACCGCCTTCTCCTACTACGACATCGGCTATGGCTCGGCCATGGCCGTGGTGTTCTTCATCGTCATCGTCGCCCTGTCCTTCATCCTCCTGATGTTGCGCCAGCGCTCGCAGTGGATCGGCGTGGAGGGCAAATAGATGAGTTCACGACTGCTCAACCGGATCGGGCTGTTCTTCGCGGCCCTGGTCTTCGTCTCGCCGGCGATCCTGTTCTTCCTCTGGATGATCTCGCTGTCGCTGAAATTCGAGATCGACAACGGCGCCTATCCGCCGATCCTGATCCCCGAACATCTCGCCTGGTCGAACTATGCAAAAGTGTTCGAGGAGAACAATTTCCTGCTCTATCTCTGGAATTCGGTTCTGGTGACCGGCACGGCGACGCTTTTGGCGCTGCTGATCGGCGTGCCGGCCGGCTATGGCATCGCGCGGCTCAAGGCCGAGCGATCGGCGGTGGTCATCATGATCGCCCGCATGACGCCGGGGCTTTCCTATCTCATCCCGCTGTTCCTGCTGTTCCAATGGGTCGGCATTCTCGGCACGCTGTGGCCGCAGATCATCATCCATCTGGTGGTGACCGTGCCGATCGTCGTCTGGGTGATGATCGGCTATTTCGAGACCACCCCGATGGAACTGGAAGAGGCCGCCAACATCGACGGCGCCAGTTCCTGGCAGGTGTTCCGGCTGGTCGCCTTGCCCATCGCCAAGCCGGGCATAGTGGTCGCCTTTATCCTGTCCGTCATCTTCTCATGGAACAATTTCGTCTTCGGCGTGGTGCTCGCCAGCCGTGAAACGCGCACGCTGCCGGTCGCCGTCTACAACATGCTCTCCTACGAGCAAGTGAGCTGGGGGCCGCTCGCCGCCGCGGCCCTGGTGGTGACACTGCCGGTACTGGTCCTGACCATGTTCGCACAAAGGCAGATCGTCGCCGGACTGACCGCGGGCGCCGTCAAGGGCGGCTGAAGGCACGCTACGGCATCGCACTCTTTTTCGAGGAAAACCCAATGGCATCGGTCACAATCAACAACGTGCAAAAGGCTTTCGGAACGGCCAGGATTATCCACGATGTCAGCGTCGATATCGCTGACGGCGAGTTCGTCATCCTGGTCGGCCCGTCGGGCTGCGGGAAGTCGACGCTGCTGCGCATGATTGCCGGACTTGAAACGATCTCGGGCGGCAGGATCGCCATTGGCGATCGCACCGTCAACAATCTGCGGGCGCGCGACCGCAACATCGCCATGGTGTTCCAGAACTACGCGCTCTATCCGCACATGACGGTGGCCGACAATATGGGCTTTGCCCTCAAGATCAAGAAAGCCGATCCGGCCGACACCGCAAGCCGCGTCGGCAGGGCCGCCAGCATCCTGGGCCTCGACAAGCTGCTCGACCGCTATCCGCGCCAGCTCTCCGGCGGCCAGCGCCAGCGCGTCGCCATGGGCCGCGCCATCGTGCGCGACCCGCAAGTCTTCCTGTTCGACGAGCCGCTCAGCAATCTCGACGCCAAATTGCGCGTCCAGATGCGCGGCGAGATCAAGGCGTTGCACCAGCGGCTGGGCACCACCACCATTTACGTCACGCATGATCAGATCGAGGCCATGACCATGGCCGACAAGATCGTCGTGCTGCATGACGGCCTTGTCGAGCAGATCGGTGCGCCGCTCGACCTCTATGACCGTCCGGCCAATCTGTTCGTTGCCGGCTTCATTGGCTCGCCGGCCATGAACTTCATTGCCGGCCGCGTCGAGGAAGGCGTTTTCCGCAGCGCCAGTGGGCTGACCCTGCCGCTGCCGGAAGGCATCAACCTGGCAAAAATTCCCGTGGGTGAACTCATCTACGGCATCCGTCCCGAACATATCCGAGCAACGATTTCCCAGGGTATTGCCGGCACGATCGTGCTTCTGGAAGCCACGGGTTCGGAAATCTTCGCCAGGGTCGACTGCGCCGGCGAGGAAATCTCCTGCCTGTTCCGGGAGCGGCTTGCGCTGAAGCAAGGCGCGCAGATGCGCATCGAGATCGACCGCGCCTGTGCTCATCTGTTCGACGCCAAGACCGGTCGGCGATTCTAGCGCAAAGGTCTGATATCCCGGCGCAAAGGTCTCAAGCCACGGTTCGCTCTTGCCACTCGCATCGCTTGGCAGCAATCTCGGATCAAAGAGCCGCTCATCGGGTGGATGTCGGCGTCCCGGGGTTTTGCCATGACACGCGATCAGATGCTCGCCCACCTTCGATCCGCCGACGCGGTCGCGCGCGAGGCGGCGGCACATGGGCATCATCCCTTTGGTTGCGTTCTGGTCGGGCCGGATGACCGCGTGCTGATGCGGCAGGGCAATCTCGACACGGTGCGCCATGCCGAGACGGAGCTCGCCCGCCGCGCCGCGGCTGCCTACGCGCCGGAGTTCCTGTGGCAATGCACGCTGGTCTCAACCTTCGAGCCGTGCGCGATGTGCGCCGGCACGATGTATTGGGCCAATATCGGGCGGCTGGTTTACGGGGTCGAGGAGACCGAACTCCTGGCGCTCACCGGGGATCACGCGGAGAATCCGACGATGAGCCTCTCTTCGCGCACCGTCCTCGGCTCCGGCCAGAGAAAGATCGAGGTCTTTGGCCCCTTCCCCGAAATCGCCGACGAGATGCTCGCACCGCACCGCGATTTCTGGAAGCGCTGACGGCTTCGTCCCGGCCGGTAAGGTCGATCAATGGCAGCAGTGACTGTCGGATCGCGGTGGGAGCCGCCGCCGCCGTTCAACAAAATCAAAGACTTGTAGAATCAACGATCCGAAGTCGGACGATCTTGTCATGCGTTGCCCGTGGCGAGATCCTTGAGAAGGGCGTGCAGGCCGTGAAAACTCGGACAGTCGCTGCTTTCTCAAAGACTCAAAGGCCCTAAGTGGCTGATATTTAATGCTAAAACAATGGTGAGCGCGATGGGATTCGAACCCATGACCTACTGATTAAAAGTCAGTTGCTCTACCGGCTGAGCTACGCGCTCCCGCGGGCGAAAGGCGGCCCTCGAAATTGCGCGGAACATAGGGAGAGTGCCTCGACCGGTCAACCGGAAAAAGAGGTCTCGCAAACACGGGCGGCTTCGCCCTGTCGCGGCACTTGTCCCACGCGCTGTCGGGGGGAGAACGGCCAAGGAACGCTGCCATTTATGCCTGACGGTGGCATCCAGTCTGGGGAACAATTGTATGCGCCGCTCGTTTTTCGGGCACAGGGACGTCCGCCAAACCATCGAGGAGAAGACCAATGAACAGAATCACAACGAGCCTGCTGGCGACCGCTCTCTCCGCCACATTCGTTGCGGCGGAGGCGGTGTCGGTTAATGCCCAACCGAACTATGTGCCGCAGTCCCAGGTCGCGGTGCCGGATGTACAGACAGTCCAGTACCGGGAGTGGCGCAAGGACCGCTACAATCGCAATTTTTCGCGTGACCGCAGTTTTTCGCGTGACCGCAATTTTTCCCGCAATCGCGGCATGTATTGGAACGGCCATCGGGGCTATCGTGAATATCGCCCCGGCTACCGTCGTCACGGCGATTATTGGTTCCCGCTTGCGGCCTTCGCTACCGGCGCGCTGATTACCGGGGCAATCATCAACAACGAAAACAACCGCGTCTATGAAGGCAATGCGCATGTGCGATGGTGCTACGACCACTACCGCAGCTACCGTGCTTCGGACAACACGTTCCAGCCGAATTACGGCCCCCGCAGGGAGTGCCGCTCGCCTTATTGATGTGGGTGAGTGGGAGTAATTGATAGTGCTGCATTGAAGGCCCATGCCAGAAGTGGCGCGGGCCTTTCTTTTCGGTCACCCCTGCCAACTGAGGCCTATGGCGTGCTCAGCGTCCGGCGCACAGCATCGCGCCAACCAGCAAGTTTGGCTGCGCGCGCAGAGCCATCCATGGCCGGCTGGAACCTCCGCTCCAGCGCCCAGCTCTTCGCGAATTTCTTGGCATCCGGCCACACGCCTGCCTTCGACCCGGCGAGCCACGCGGCACCCAGCGCCGTCGTCTCCAGGATGGTCGGACGGTCGACCGGCGCGTCGAGGATGTCGGCCAGCCTCTGCATGGTCCAGTCCGACGCAACCATGCCGCCGTCGACCCGCAGCACGGTCTTGGCCGAAGCTCCCTTCCAGTCCTTTCGCATGGCGTCGAGCAGGTCGCGCGTCTGGTAGGCGACGGATTCGAGTGCGGCGCGGGCGAATTCCGCCGGCCCGGAATTGCGCGTCAGCCCGAAAATGGCGCCGCGTGCCTCGGCGTCCCAATGCGGCGCGCCGAGCCCGACGAAGGCCGGCACCAGGTAGACGTTTTGCGTTGGATCAGCCTCGGCAGCCAGCTTGCCGCTTTGCTCGGCCTTGCCGATCACCTTGATGCCGTCGCGCAGCCATTGGACCGCGGCGCCGGCAATGAAGATCGAGCCCTCCAGCGCATAAGTGGTCTTGCCGTTCAGCCTGTAGGCAATAGTGGTCAAGAGCCGGTTCTTCGAACGCACAAGGTCGCTGCCGGTGTTG
>NZ_RZRR01000283.1:0-5964 GCF_003998555.1 Mesorhizobium sp. M7A.F.Ca.CA.002.09.1.1
GCTTCAGATTGGGCTTGATGCCGTCGAAGGCGGCATCAAAGGTGGTTTTGGAAATGCCTTTCGCCTTGGCCTGCGGCCAGAGGTCGTTCTGCAGCCAGGCGCGGAACTGGTCGTCGATCTTTGCGGCGGAGGCGGGGGTGGAAAAGACCGAGAGAAGAACTGCAAAAAAGGAAAACAGAGCCAATCTGAGAGGTTTGCGTTCCTTCGCACCCCCCTCTGTCCTGCCGAGGGGGGTGCTTGGCACCAGCCTTGGTGGACACGCAAAAATCATGCTCCGCATCCTCTGCCGCAACTTTGTCAAAACGCCGTCCGCGAACGCAGCGCCGCGGCCAGCGTGCCCTCGTCGAGATAGTCGAGTTCGCCGCCGACCGGCACGCCATGCGCAAGGCGCGTCACCTTGATGTCGAAGCCGGACAACTGGTCGGTGAGGTAATGCGCGGTCGTCTGGCCCTCGACCGTCGCATTGACGGCGAGGATGATCTCCTTGACCTCGCCGCCGGCGACGCGATCAACCAGCGAGCGCATGTTGAGCTGCTCGGGGCCGATGCCGTCGAGCGGCGACAGCGTGCCGCCGAGCACGTGGTAGCGCACATTCATCGCCGCCGCGCGCTCCAGCGCCCACAGGTCGGAGACGTCCTCGACGACGATGATGGTGCCGGCATCACGGCGCGGATCGGTGCAGATCATGCAAGGGTCCGATGTATCGACATTGCCGCAGGTCGAGCAGATGCGCACCTTGTCGGCCGCCTCGGCCATGGCGGCGGCAAGGGGCGACAAAAGCTGCTCTTTCTTCTTGATCAGATGAAGGGCGGCACGCCTGGCCGAACGGGGTCCCAGCCCCGGCACCTTGGCCAGGAGCTGGATCAGACGTTCGATCTCGGGACCGGCGATTCGCTTCGACATCGCTCTGATCTAGAGCAATTCCAGGAAAAGTGCGAAGCGGTTTTCCGTCCGGAATTGCGTCAAAACGAAAAGCTGGAGCGGTTCACCGTTTCCGCGAAACGGTGAACCGCTCCAGGATTTTTCAGAGCGCTTTGGAACATCTGCATCCGCATGACCGCCATATTGGGCCTTGGCGGACCGCGGGGCGCAGATCAGTTGGTCTCGAGCGGCCGGCCCTGGCTGACAATCATCGCGCCAATGGCGTCTGTGTTCTCAGGCGTCGACTGGAACCCCATCGACGCCTCTTGCGGCGCGTCTTGAACCGACGAGATGACCCTTGTGTTCAAGCTTCCGCCAAAACGCGCGGCATCCGGCTCTTCCATCGGCTCCTGCATCGCCACCACCGTCGGCTCTTGCGAGACACGCGCGGATTTCGCGGCCGGCGCGGCGGCGGCGGTCACATAGGTCTGCTGGGCGGGAGCGGATCGAACGGTTGCCGTCCTGGCTGGACGCACCGGCTCGGCGGACGCGACCATCGTCACCGGCGCGGCTGACTTGTCGGGCGCCGCCGAGGCAATAGCGACCTGCGGCTCATCCGGCAGCGGCTGCCAGTTGCGGCCGCGCTTCTCGTAGAAGGCATTGCCGCCGGCAACCATGGTGTAGCGCATGTTCTTGTAGGGGAAGCGGAGGCCGGCTGTGTGGAAGAACATGGTGTTCTTGAGCTTGGACTTGCGCTCGCCCTTCAGCACCGCGTCGGCGGCTTCCTCGACATCGGGCATTGCGCGTGAATTCATCGGCCTTGTCATGACACCAGGCGCGAACTGCCCGGGCTCGCCCACCACTTGGCAGATGGTGCTGCCATGATTGCCGGAGCGCAGCCGGTTCATCACCACCGTGCCGACCGCGATCATGCCGTCGCGGCTCGAGCGGTTGGACTCGAAGAACATCGCCCGTTCCAGGCATTCCTTGTCCTTCGGCGTGTGGCTGTAGGCCCCTGAACTCAGGAAACCTGGCGTGATGGCGTCGGTCAGGCTGGCGACGGACATGCCGTGTGAAGTGGTCTGGCTGCAGGCAGCCAAAAACAGGGGTGAAATGACGGCGCCGAGCAACAGCGGCGTCTTCCATCGCGTGGAAATCAACAGGTAACCCTCTCACTTCGTGCCCGCCCCCAGGCTGCGGCAAGAATGAGACACTTTCGGGCAAAATGATGGCCAAAACGTTATTAACAACGTACTGTTGCCAAATTGGCACAATTTCGTGGCTTTCCAGATAGATCGAGCCGTCATTTCACAAAAGCGATGACCGCTCTCTCTTTGTTTCGCCGCAATTGCCCCAAGGGAAAGCACCACGCGATTTTTCCTGAAGCGATCTACCGCCCGGCCGCTATCGCGGCCGGCTGGCCAGGCTCAAGCTCCTCGACCTTCTCCGAAAACAGGCCGCGCCGGAGGAACAGCGTCCGCGCCTCCCTGGCCGTCGGCGCGATCTTTCCCGGCCAGTCGCTGTCTATGAACTCAGCCTTGGTGAAGTCCGGATTTGTCTCGCTTGCCGCCTCGAGGAATTCGGCGATCTCCAGCACGATCGCGCGCTCGTCCTTCGAAAGCGCGGATGTGCCGGCTTCGATCGATGGGCGATGGAGGAAATCCTCGAACAGATAGAAATAACCCTTGATGCCGACGAGATCGACGCCGTCGTCACAATCGGCCAGGATTTCCAGGATCTCGTAGATCCTGTTGCGGATACGCTGCTCGATCAGTCTTTCGGACGGCTCTTCGGCCATGGCCGCACCGAAGGCTAGAAGGGCAGTTTCATTCCCGGCGGGATCGGCAGGCCCGCGGTCAGCGCCTTGGTCTTTTCCTGCATGATCTGCTCGACCTTGGTCTTGGCGTCGTTGTGAGCGGCCAGCACCAGGTCTTCCAGGATCTCGACATCGTCTTCCTTGAACAGAGACGGATCGATCTTCAACGACTTCATCTCGAATTTTCCGGTCAGCGTCACATTGACCAGGCCGCCGCCGGCCTGGCCGGACGCTTCCAGCGTGGCGATCTCGTCCTGCATGGCCTGGAACTTGGCCTGCATTTCCTTCGCCTTGCCCATCAGGCCGAGAAGATCTTTCATGGTCGGGTCCTTTGCGGATTCGTGGCTGGATCAGGGTTCATCGTCGTCAGCCGGCGGCTCGACCGGCACTTCGGCCTCTGCCGTTTCGGCTTCCGGCGCGTCCGGAATGCGCACGTCGATGATCTTGGCACCGGGAAAGCGCGCCAGGATGGCGGCCACTGTCGGGTCGCTCTTGGCATCGAGAAAAGCCGTCTCGCGTTTGGCCGATTCCATTTCGGCGAGCGTCTGGCCGCCCTCTTCCTTCGACAGCGAGACAAGCCAGCTGCGACCGGTCCAGGCGCGCAATTTCGTCGTCAGGTCGTTGAGCAGCATCTTGGGCGCATCGCTGGTCAGGCCAACGTCGATGCGGCCGGGCTCGATGCGTACAAACCGGATGCAGCTTTTGACCAGCACCTTGAAGGCGATGTCGCGCTGCGCGTCTGCCAGGGCAATGATGTCGGCCAGCGATTTCAGCGGCGCCGATTGCGCCTCCGTGACCGGCTCCGGCGGAGCGACGTAGGGAACGGGCGCAGGCGAGGCTTCGACCAGCCGCATGGTCTGCGCGCCGCCCGGGCCAGACGGCATGCGCGTCTGCGCCACCGCGCTGGCGCCGTTGCCTCCCCCTGCAGGCGCCCCATTTGGGCGCAGCGCGCCATTCTGCGCCGGCGCGGCGCCTTCAAGCGATCTCAACGCCTCGTCCAGCGTCGGCAGGTCGGCGGCATGCGCCAGCCGGATCAGCACCATTTCGGCGGCACTGACCGGCCGGTTGGAGGACTGCACCTCTGGAATGCCCTTGAGCAGCATCTGCCACGTCCGCGACAGCACCCTGACCGACAGCGTCCTGGCGAAATCGGCGCCGCGCTGCCGCTCGTCCTCGGATAGCGAGGCATCCTCGATGGCCGTCGGCACGAAACGCAGCCGGGTGACGAGGTGGTTGAATTCGGCAAGGTCGGTCAGCACGGCGGCCGGATCGGCGCCGGTATCGTATTGCGCACGGAATTCGCCAAGGGCTGCCGCGATATCGCCTTTCATCACATGTTCGAACAGGTCGACGATGCGGGCGCGGTCGGCAAGCCCCAGCATCGCCCGAACGGCATCGGCGCCGACAGAGCCGGCGCCATGGGCGATCGCCTGGTCGAGGATGGAGAGCGAATCACGAGCCGAGCCCTCGGCGGCGCGCGCGATCATCGCCAGCGCATCGTCGTCGACCGAAATGCCTTCCTTGGCCGAGATCGAAGCGAGATGCCCGACCAGCGCGCCGGCGTCGATGCGCCTCAGGTCGAAGCGCTGGCAGCGCGACAGGACGGTGATCGGGACCTTGCGGATCTCGGTGGTGGCAAAGATGAATTTGACGTGCGGCGGCGGCTCTTCCAGCGTCTTCAGAAGGCCGTTGAAGGCCTGCGTCGACAGCATGTGCACTTCGTCGATGATGTAGACCTTGTAGCGGGCCGAGACCGGCGCGTAGCGCACGCGCTCGATGATATCCCTGATGTCGTCGATGCCGGTGTGCGAGGCGGCGTCCATCTCGATGACGTCGACATGGCGGCCTTCCATGATCGCCTGGCAATGTTCGCCGAGGACGGCAAGGTCGACCGACGGCTGGTCGATATCAGCGGTTTTATAGTTCAGGGCGCGCGCGAGGATGCGCGCCGTCGTGGTCTTGCCGACGCCGCGCACGCCGGTCAGCATCCAGGCCTGGGCGATACGGCCGGTGGCAAAGGCGTTGGTGAGGGTGCGCACCATCGGCTCCTGGCCGACCAGCTCGGAGAAGTTCGAAGGACGGTACTTGCGTGCCAGCACGCGATAGGCGGCGGCCTTGCCTATCTCCAGGCTTTTTGGTCCCGAATTTCCGGCTTCGCTCATACGCCCGTAAAGCTCCAAATGGCCGCGCCCGAAGGCGGCCGATTCCTGCGCATAGTCTCGCCCGCGCTGCAATGCGTCGTCAATGTCGCGAGAGGGGCCGATGAGGTGGGAGGCTGGAACAATGACCCGTTCCGGGCTCGTTAGGGCTGCTTCCTTCCGGACCTGACCCGGTTGGCGAGTGGATCGTCCACCACCAACCTCCCGCTTTCCATATCGGCAATTGCGCGACGAAATGCAAGTGCGCCGCAGAAATCGCAAAAATATGGAATTGGCGCACCAAAGCGTGAGGGGCGCAATGATTCGCTTGCAGCCCCCCTGCCGCCGCTCTAGCGTTCCTGCGTTTGAGGAAAACAAGAAAAGCAAGGGAAACGCCGATGCTGCCGGGCCTGAAGGCCGGATTCACGCTGGACGCACGGCTGGAGGCGGACAGCGAGCAGTTGATGTGGCTTGGGCTGTGCGAGCTGCGGGTGATGAACGACCGCCGCTGGCCCTGGTTGCTGCTGGTGCCGCAGCGCCCCGGCGCGGAGGAAATCCACGACATGACGCCGCTCGACCAGGCGATGCTGACCTTCGAGACCAATATGGTGGCGCAGGCGCTGAAGAAAGCGACCGGCTGCACCAAGATCAACACCGGCGCGCTCGGCAACATCGTGCGCCAGTTGCACATCCATGTCATCGCGCGTTCGGAAGGCGATCCCGGCTGGCCAGGTCCTGTGTGGGGACATGGCCTGCGAGAGCCCTATCAGCGTTCCGACTTGCGACGGTTTGCCGAAACGATCAAGGCGGCGCTATAAGCGTTCCCCGTGTCCATCCCTCAACATATTCCAGAGTCCCCATGAGCTTCCGCCTGTTTGACGCGCCTTTGCGCGAGCCGAGCCAGTTCGTCGGCTTCGCCGGCAACACGATCGACCGGCAGTCCGAGAACCGCGCCGACGATTCGGTCGACAAAGCGCTGGCCGATCCGGCGACGCGGCTGCTTCTGATGCATGGCGGCCGGCTCTATCTGAAGCTCGGCGATGGCGGCGCTCTCGATCCCTGGTTCGGTGCGACCGAGAGCGAGCCCTTCAAGGTTTCCCTGGCGCAAGGCATCCTGCTCGGCTTTTCCGAACGAGGACCGGTGCTGGC
>NZ_RZRR01000284.1:0-5923 GCF_003998555.1 Mesorhizobium sp. M7A.F.Ca.CA.002.09.1.1
GCCCGACATCAATCGCTCCGGCGAGATCGAAGTGTTCGTGCGCGTCGTCGAGGAAGGCAGTTTCTCCTCCGCGGCACGCGCGTTGCGCATGACGCCGTCGGCGGTGAGCAAGCTGATCGCGCGGCTGGAGGCCCGGCTTGGCGCGCGGCTGGTCAGCCGCTCGACGCGAAAGCTGCAACTGACGCCGGAAGGCACAGCATTCTACGAGAGCGGCCTGCGCATCCTTGCCGACATGGCGGCAGCCGAGCAGGAGGCAGCGGCCGGTGCTTCACCGCGCGGACGTGTGCGCATTAACAGCTACGTGCCCTTCGGGGTGCATCGGCTGGTCCCGCTTCTGCCTCGGTTCCTGGAACGCTACCCCGAGATTTCGGTCGATCTGGTGCTGACCGACAGCGTCGTCGACCTGATGGCGGAGCGCGCCGATGTTGCCATCCGTGCCGGGCCATTGAGTGAGTCACGGCTGGTGGCGCGCAAGCTCGGGCAAAGCCCGGTGGTCGTTGTTGCAGCACCTTCTTACCTCGAGACGCACGGCATACCGCTGACGCCAGCCGATCTCGACAAACACAACCGCATGGGCTTCGGCTTCGTCAGGCACCTCGATGGCTGGCCGTTCCTCGACGCGGAAGGCCGCGTCATCATGATTCCGATCACCGGCAACACGCTGGTCAGCGATGGTGAGGCGATGCGGCTCATGGCACTGGCGGGCGCGGGCATCGCCCGGCTGGCGCGCTGGCATGTGGCGGAAGACATAGCGGCCGGCAGACTGGCGCCGCTGCTGGAGGCATTCAATCCGGGTGACGAGGAGCCGACCCACGCCGTCTATGTCGGCCAGGGCCGGCATCTGCCGGCGCGGGTGCGCGCCTTTCTCGATTTTCTGGGCGAGAGCGTCCGGCTGACCTGACATCTCCGGAGCCACGGCTCCCGAGATGTCAGCGTGGGCTGTATTTATGCTTTCGGCGTGAACGCCGCCGGACGGCGGCCCGCTGCCTGGCGCTCCAGCATCCAGCCTGGATATTCGGACGGCAGGGCGCTGACCTCGTCGAGACGAACCAGATCGTCGGTGTCGAGCTTCACCTCAGTGGCGGCAAGGTTCTGCTCCAGCTGCTCCATGCGGCTGGCGCCGATGATGACGCTCATCACGAAGGGCTTGGCCAGGACATAGCCGAGCGCCACCGTGGCGACGCTCACATCATGTTTTTTGGCTATGTCGCGCATGACGGCAACGGCCGCCCAGGCGCGGTCCTCATTGACCGGCGGGAAGTTGAAGGACGCGCGGCGGCCTTCGCCATTGCCGGGTGCGCCGGGGCCATATTTGCCGGAGAGCAGGCCACCGGCCATCGGCGACCACACCATCAGGCCGAGCTTCTCCTCATTGAGCAGCGGCACGATTTCGCGCTCGAGATCGCGGCCGGCGATCGAATAATAGGACTGCACGGTCTCGAAACGGGCGAAACCCTTGCGCTCGGCGATGCCGAGCGCCTTGGCGATGCGCCATGCCGCCCAGTTGGAGACGCCGACATAGCGGACCTTACCGCTGGCAACGAGATCGTCGAGCGCCCGCAGCGTTTCGTCGATCGGCGTCACGGTGTCGGTGCCGTGCAACTGATAGAGATCGATATGGTCGAGTTGCAACCGCTCCAAGCTGGCATCGACCGAATCCATGATGTGGCCGCGTGACGAGCCGCGCTGGTTGGGGCCTTCACCCATGGCGCCATGCGCCTTGGTGGCGATGACCACATTCTGCCTGTTGACCTTGAGATCCCTGAGCGACTGGCCGAGCAACCGTTCGGATTCGCCAAAGGAGTAGACGTCGGCCGAATCGAAGAAATTGACGCCGGCGGCAAGCGAATGGGCAACGATCTCGTTGACGCCCTTCTGGTCGAGGCTGGCGATCAGGCCCCATTGGGCATTCTGGCCGGCGGCGCCGAAGGTCATGGTGCCGAGGCACAGTTCGGAGACGAACATCCCCGTATTTCCAAGCTGGTTGTAGCGCATGGTGGCGGCTCCAGAGAGTTTGTGACGACCCAAAGCAAATAGGAACGGTACGTTTCGTTTCCAGTCCTGGAGCAACGAGCCTGTCGGATTGGCCCAAAGGCCGTTGCGTCTCAGCGAGTGCCGAAGATCGCCGAACCGACGCGGACGCTGGTGGCGCCGAAGGCGATTGCTGTTTCGTAGTCGCCGGACATGCCCATTGAGAGTTTGGCGACGTCGGCTTCCTTGCTAAGCTTCTCCAACAGCGCAAAATGCGGACCGGGATTCTCGTCGGCCGGCGGGATGCACATCAGGCCTTCGATGGCGAGGCCGTGCACGTCGCGGCAGCGGGCGACGAAGGCCACGGCGTCGCGGGGCTCGATGCCGGCCTTCTGCGGCTCGGAGCCGGTGTTGACCTGGACATAGAGTTTTGGCGCGCGGCCCTGTTTGGCGATCTCCTTGGCGAGTTCGGCGGCGATCTTCTCGCGATCGACCGTCTCGATGACGTCGAACAGTGCTACCGCTTCCCTAGCCTTGTTGGATTGCAGCGGGCCGATCAGATGCAGTTCGATGTCGGGAAATGCGTCCTTCAGATCAGGCCATTTGGCTTGCGCCTCCTGCACCCGGTTCTCGCCGAAGACGCGCTGGCCGGCTTCGATGACCGGGCCGATGTCGGCGGCATCAAAGGTCTTTGAGACCGCGACCAGGATCACGGCGCCGGCTTCGCGGCCGGCCTCGCGTTCGGCGGCGGCGATCTTCGCCTTGACCGCGAAAAATTGCTGAACGGCGTCACCCATATGCAAATCCTGCTGTTTTGACCGGCGTTTTTGTCAGACGCGGTACCCATATGGTTGACGGGTTTGCCAAACCATGGTGAACACCCGGACCACATTCCCTGAACTGCCGAGCCATCGCCCGCAGTTCGCGCATGCTTTTAAGTGAAAAACGTCCCATGGCAACCGAACGATACAATCCGCGCGCGTCAGAGCCCAAATGGCAGAAGGCCTGGGACGCCAAGAAGCTGTTCGAAGCGCACAATGACGATCCGCGCCCGAAATACTACGTGCTGGAGATGTTCCCCTATCCGTCGGGGCGCATCCATATCGGTCATACCCGCAATTACACGATGGGCGACGTGGTGGCGCGCTACAAGCGGGCCAAGGGCTTCAACGTGCTGCACCCGATGGGCTGGGACGCCTTCGGCATGCCGGCCGAAAACGCGGCGATGCAGAATAAGGTCCACCCCAAGGAGTGGACCTACCAGAACATCGCCACCATGCGCGAGCAGCTCAAGGTCATGGGGCTGTCGCTGGACTGGGCGCGCGAATTCGCCACCTGCGACGTCGATTACTACCACCGCCAGCAGATGCTGTTCCTCGACTTTGTCGAGAAGGGGCTGGTGACGCGCAAATCCTCCAAGGTCAACTGGGATCCGGAGGACATGACGGTGCTTGCCAACGAGCAGGTCATCGACGGGCGCGGCTGGCGCTCGGGCGCGCTGGTCGAACAGCGCGAACTGACGCAGTGGTTCTTCAAGATCACCGACTTCGCCCAGGATCTGCTGGATTCGCTCGAAGGCCTCGACGAATGGCCGGAAAAAGTGAAGCTGATGCAGCAGAACTGGATCGGCCGCTCGGAAGGCCTGCTGATCCGTTGGCCTCTGGCCGACGCCTCCGATGGCGAGCATGAGTTGGAAGTCTATACGACAAGGCCCGACACCATCTTCGGCGCTTCCTTCATGGCTGTCGCCGCCGATCATCCGTTGGCCAAGAAGGCCGCTGCGCACAATCCGGCACTGGCGAAGTTCATCGAGGATATCGGCCATATGGGCACCTCGGTGGCGGCGCTGGAGACAGCTGAGAAGAAGGGTTTTGACACCGGCCTCCGCGTCGTCCATCCGTTTGACGACAACTGGACGCTGCCTGTCTATGTCGCCAATTTCGTGCTGATGGAATACGGCACCGGCGCCATTTTCGGCTGCCCGTCCGGCGACCAGCGCGACCTCGACTTCGCCAACAAATACGGCCTGCCGGTGATTCCGGTGGTGATGCCGGAAGGCGAGAATCCGGCGACGTTCCAGATCATCGATGAAGCCTATGTCGATGACGGCGTGATGATCAATTCGCGCTTTCTCAACGGCTTGAAGCCGGATCAGGCTTTCGACGAAGTCGCCAAACTGCTGGAGCAGAAGACGATCGGCAACCGGCCGATGGCCGAGCGCAAGGTGAATTTCCGTCTGCGCGATTGGGGCATTTCGCGCCAGCGCTACTGGGGCTGCCCTATCCCGATGATCCATTGCGAGGCTTGCGGCGTGGTGCCGGTGCCGAAGGCGGACCTGCCGGTGAAGCTGCCCGACGATGTCGATTTCGACCGCCCGGGCAATCCGCTCGACCGTCATCCGACATGGCGGCATGTGAAATGTCCGCAATGCGGCAGGGATGCGCGGCGCGAAACCGACACGATGGACACGTTCGTCGACTCGTCGTGGTATTTTGCCCGCTTCACCGCGCCGTGGGCACATGAACCGACCGATCCCAAGGCGGCCAACGAATGGCTGCCGGTCGACCAGTATATTGGCGGGATCGAGCACGCGATCCTGCATCTGCTCTATTCGCGCTTCTTCACCCGCGCCATGCGCGAGGCCGGCCATGTCGATCTGGCCGAGCCGTTCAAGGGCCTGTTCACGCAAGGCATGGTGGTGCACGAAACCTATCGTGTTGGCTCGGCATCGAACGGCCGCTGGCTGGCGCCCACCGAAGTTCGGCTGGACGACGTTGACGGCAAGCGCAGCGCCATCGAGATCGCCACCGGCGAGACCGTCTCCATCGGCCCGCTGGAAAAGATGTCGAAGTCGAAGAAGAACACTGTGAGCCCGGAAGACATCACCGATGGCTACGGCGCCGATACGGCGCGCTGGTTCATGCTGTCGGATTCGCCTCCCGAGCGCGATGTCGAGTGGACCGACGATGGCGCCGCCGGCGCGCATCGCTTCATCCAGCGCATCTGGCGCCTGGTGTCGACGGCGGCCGAAACACTGGCCGGCATCAAGCCCGTGGCGGCCAGCAGCGGCGAGGCCGCGGTGGTTTCCAAGGCCGCGCACAAGATACTCAAGGCGGTCGGAGAGGATATCGAGAAGCTCGCTTTCAACCGCGCCATCGCCCGCATCTACGAACTGGCCAACGCGCTGACCACGCCGCTTAACGAGGTGGCAGAAGGCAAGGCCGATGCAGCGCTGAAAGGCGCCTGCCGGCAGGCGGTGGAGATTCTCGTGCATCTGATCGCGCCGGTCATGCCGCATCTGGCCGAGGAGTGCTGGGCAACGCTCGGCGGCACCGATCTCGTTGCCGAACGGCCTTGGCCGGTCTTCGATCCGGCGCTGGTCGTCGACAACGAAGTCACCTATCCGGTACAGGTCAACGGCAAGAAGCGGGGGGATTTGACAATTGCCCGCGACGCGGACCAAGGTGCGGTCGAAAAAGCGGTATTGGCTCTCGACTTCGTGCAGAAAGCACTCGAAGGGAAGGCTCCGCGCAAGGTGATCATCGTGCCGCAGAGGATCGTCAATGTCGTTGCCTGATCGGGAAAAGACAGAGTTGAGCCATTTGCTGCGCCGCATGGCGCTTGCCGGCCTGATAGGTTCGCTCGCGCTTGTCTCGGCCTGCACGGTGCGGCCGCTCTATTCGAGCGCGCCACTGTCGGGTTCGCAGGCCAGTGCCAGTGCCGAACTGGCGTTGATCGGCATCAAGCCGGTCAATACGCGTTACGGCCAACAGGTGCGCAACAATCTCATTTTCGGGTTTGGACGAGGCGCCGGCGAGCCGGCCTCGCCGGCCTATTCGCTCAATCTCGGCGTGACCGAAGCGGTCGAGTCCGCGGCACTTGTGCAGGTCGGAACCGACGAAGACGAGCCGACCGCCGGTTCCGTGACGCTGACCGGCAGCTATACGCTGGC
>NZ_RZRR01000285.1:0-5915 GCF_003998555.1 Mesorhizobium sp. M7A.F.Ca.CA.002.09.1.1
CCGGAGCAGGGCGGGCGAGCGACAGGATGAAATCGGTGAGACCGGCAAGCGACGAGCCGTCGACGAGATCGTCGAGGTCAGGCAGGATGGCGCGAAGTGCCGCCGTTGCCGGCCGGAAGCGCGGGTCGCCGGCCAAAGGTGTGGCCAGCGACAGCCGGAAGGCGCGGGCGCTCAGCCGCCGCATGGCTGTCTCCAACTCGGCATGATCGCCGCGTTCCAGCGCGTCGGATAGGATGACGATAGCGGCACCGCGTGCAAAGGCTGAAAAGCGCGGCACCGAGAGGAAGGCGAGCAGCGTCGGCCCCATGCGGGTGCCGCCGTCCCAATCGTCGACCTGGACAGCGGCGCGGGCCAATGCCTGGTCGCCGTCGCGGATGCGCAATGCCGTGGTGATGCGGGTCAGCCGCGTGCCGAAGGTGAAAATCTCGGCACGGTCCGCGCCTTGCACGGCGGCATGCGCCAGCTTGAGATAGTCTGCGGTGTGCAGCTTCATCGAGCCGGAAACGTCGATCAGCAGCAGCAGCTTGCGCGGCACGGTCTGGCGGCGGCGCAGCAGCGGCGAGGGCACGTCGCCATCGGCGCTGACGATTTCCCGCAGCGACCGGCGCAGATCGAGCTTGCCGCGCGAATGCGTGCGCACGGTGCGGAACGAGCGGCGGGCGGGCAAGGCTGAAGCGAGCCTGCGGCGGAAAGCGGCAAGGTTGTCGTCGTCGCGCTTGAAATCGCGGGTACTCAGTTGTTCGGCGCCGGAAGAGAGTTCGCCACCTTCCTGATGGCTGATGACCTCGATCTCTTCCTGGCTCGCACCGCCATCATCCTTGATGCGGGTTTCCTCGTCGGCGTCGCCTTCGACCACGGCGGACCTGTTGCCATAGAAATGGCTCTGGAAATGCGCTTCGAATTCGTCGCGGCGGTCGGGCGGCGGCGCCAGGGTGGCGAGGGCCGCCTCGCGGATGTCGGCCATCGAGCGTGGACCGAGCAACGTCACCGCCTGCATGAAGCCGGAGACTTGCTCGGGGGCTATGGCAAAGCCGTAGCGGCGCAAGAGCCTGGCAAAACCCAGGAATGGCGAGGCGGCGCGGGGGAAGCTTGTTTCCCGCATCATTCTGTGTCGCCCCCCTCTGTCCTGCCGGACATCTCCCCCTCAAGGGGGGAGATTGGCAGCTTCGGCGCTTCGCTCTGTTCGGCGACGTCAGCGATTAGCGAAAGCGGGGATGACATCCGATCTCCCCCCTTGAGGGGGAGATGTCCGGCAGGACAGAGGGGGGCGCTGTCCCGCCAGCCTTGCGAAATGACCTCCCGCGTCACGCCAGCGCCTCCTCGACGATCCGGCCAAGCTCCGGTGCGATGTAGGAAAGGTCTTCCTCGTCCTTGATCAGCACGCCGATGGCGCGGCGGAAGGCTTCCGGCCACGGGCTGCCGCCCTTCTCCAGGATGGTGGCGGCATTGGCCCATTCGACGGCCTCGGCGATACCCGGCGGCTTGGCCAGCGGCCGGGCGCGGATGGTCTGCACGGCCGCCGCCACCGCGCGCGCCGTTACCTCGGCCACATCGCCGGCGCGCAGCATGATGATGGCGGCCTCGCGCTCGGCGTCGGGATAGCCGATCCAGTGGTAGACGCAGCGGCGGCGCAGTGCCTCGGCAAGCTCGCGGGTGCGGTTCGAGGTCAGGATGACGATCGGCTGTGCCGTGGCGCGGACGGTACCGCGTTCGGGAATGCTGATCTGGAAATCGGAGAGGAATTCCAGAAGCAGCGCCTCGAATTCATGATCCGAGCGGTCGATCTCGTCGACCAGCAGCACGCGCTGTTCCGGCGCCTTCAGCACCTGCAGCAGCGGCCGGGCGATCAGGAAACGGTCTTCGTAGATGTCGATCTCGTGCTCGCCGGCGTGGCGAATGGCGAGCAGCTGGCGTTGATAATTCCATTCGTAGAGCGCGTGCGCAGCGTCGATGCCTTCATAGCAGTGCAGCCGCACCAGATCGCGGCCGAGCAGCGCGGCGATCGCCTTGGCCGCTTCCGTCTTGCCGACGCCTGGTGCGCCTTCGAGCAGCAGCGGCTTCCCCAGCCGGATCGCCAGGAAGATCGCGGTCGCAAGACTGTCGTCGGCCAGATAGCGCGAGGCGGCAAGATGCTGCGCCACCGCCTCCGGCGAGGTCGCTGATGTCTCGGCGCTTGTCCCGGTCATTTCGGCCCTCAGTTCGCCGCTTGCGCCTTCAGCGCGCGCAGGATGCGCTCCGGCGTGATCGGCAGCGTGTCGATGCGCACGCCGACGGCGTCGAAGACGGCATTGGCGACCGCCGGGATCTGCGGGTTGGCGCACATTTCGCCCGGCCCCTTGGCACCGTATGGCCCGTCCGCCGATGGACGCTCCAGCACGATGATCTCGGTCTCGGCGAGGTCGCCGGGGCCGGGCATCAGATACTGGTTGAAGTCCGTGCCGCCATGGTCGCGGTTGGGATAATAGGGCTCGGTCGTCTCGTAGAGCGCATGGCTGATGCCCATCCACGAACCGCCGACCAGTTGCTGTTCGACCATTTTCGGGTTCAGCGCGCGGCCGATCTCGAAGACGTTCTTCACAGTCAGCACGGTGACCGCGCCGGTCTCGTCGTCGACCTCGACCTCGGCCACGGTGCAGGCATGCGCGTAGCAGGTCGATGGCTTCATCGCGCCAGTCTCTTTCTCCGGATAAGAGCGCGGAATCAGGAACATGCCGCGGCCCGAGATCGAGCGACCGCGCTTGAAATGCGCCGACAGCGCGACATCGAAGATCGAGATCGATTTTTGCGGCGCGCCTTTGACCAGTATGTTGCCCTGGCCGTCGGTCTCGAGGTCGGAGGCGTTCACCTCCAGTTCCTCGGCGGCCACTTCCAGCATCACCTGCCGCGCTTCCCTTGCCGCCTGGATGACGGCGTTGCCGGCGCGGTGCGTACCGCGCGAGGCGAAGGTGCCCATGCAGTGCGGGCCGGTGTCGGTGTCGGCGGTGTCGACGACGACGCGGTCTGTCGGCACGCCGATGGTCTCGGCGCAGATCTGCGCCATGATCTGCTTCATGCCCTGGCCGAGATCGACGGAGGACAATGTCACCATGAAATTGCCTGTTGGCGTCGAGTGCACCAGTGCCTGCGTCGGGTCACCGCCGAGGTTCATACCGGTGGGATAGTTGATCGCGGCAACGCCGCGCCCACGCCTGATCGCCATCTCAAGCTCCCTTCGTATAGGAGGACATCGCCAGGTACTTTTCCGCCACCGGCCAGTTGGCGGCGCGCGAGGCTTCCTGCATGCATTCGATCAGCGCGGCGCCCTCTGTCGGCTGGCGGTGCGCTTTCATATCACCGTCGCGATAGGCGTTGATGAAGCGGAATTCGAGCGGGTCCATGCCGATCAGGCGCGCCAGCTTGTCCATCTGCACCTCCAGCGCGAAATCGCCGATGGTGACGCCGAAGCCGCGCATGGCCGACGACGGCGTGCGGTTGGTGTAGACGCAATAGGTGTCGATCCAGACGTTCGGAATAGTGTAGGGGCCGGGATAATGCCCCGCGCCCTTCTGCGCGCCGTAGGGCGAGTGGCGCGAATAGGCGCCGGCATCGGTGTATCCGGTGACCTTGCGCGCGACGATGCGGCCATCTTTCATGACGCCGTCCTTGATGACGACCTTTTCAGCGGCGCGCGGCGACGAGATCTGCATCTCCTCCTCGCGGCTGTAGATAAAACAGACTGGTCGTCCTGTTAGTTTTGCGCCGAGGATGGCGATCGGCTCGACGATGACGTCGACCTTGCCGCCAAAACCGCCACCGACTGTGCCGCCGACGAAATGCAATTTGCTGCCCGGCATCTGCAGGATGATCGAGGTGTTGTCGAGCGTGAAGAACATCGCCTGCGTGTTGGTATAGCAGGTGAAGCGGTCATTGCCCTCGGGCGCCACCACGCAGCCGGTGGTCTCGGTCGGCGCGTGCTCGATCGGCGAAGACTGGTAGCTCTGCTCCAGTATGTGGTCGGCGCCGGCGAAGCCCGCCTCGACATCGCCGAAGCGCACCTTGCGGCACTCGCCGCTATCATAGAGGTAATAATTCTGGCCGTGATATTCGTTGACCAGCGGCGCGTCGGGTTTCAGCGCCTCTTCCATGTCGAAGACGGCCGGCAGCACCTCATAGTCGACCTTGACCTTGGCTGCGGCCTCTTGTGCCGCGCGCTCGGTTTCGGCCAGCACCGCCACCACGGCCTCGCCCTTCCAGCGCACCTTGCCGTCGGCAAGCACCGTCTCGTCCTCCGGCCCGATCTGGATCAGGATCAGGATGGTGTAGACATTGTGCGGTACGTCCTTGGCGGTCAGAATTTTCACCACGCCCGGATGTTTTTCCGCCTCTGAGGTGTCGATCGAACCGATGCGGGCATGGTGATGCGGGCTGCGCACCATCTTCAGGTGCAGCATGCCGGGAAAGTTGCGGTCGGCGAAAAAGGCGGTCTTGCCGGTGACATGGCCGGGCGAATCCGAGCGCGGCCGGGGCTGGCCGATCTCGTGCAGATCGTCCTTGCGGACATCGGCGAAGTAGTTCTTGCGCAGTTCCATTGTTTTGGACCCTTCAGGCCGCGTTCTGCGAATTGGCGCGGGCGGCGGTCAGCACCGCCTGGATGATCGGCTCGTAACCGGTGCAGCGGCAGATGTTGCCCGACAGCGCCTCGACCACCTCGTCGCGGCTGGGATTGGGCGTGTGGTCGAGCAGCACCTTGGCCGCCATGATCATGCCCGGCGTGCAGAAGCCGCATTGCGTGGCGAACGTGTCGAGAAAGGCGCGCTGCAGCGGGTGCAGCACGCCGCTTTCCGAAAGCCCTGATGTCGTGCTGATGACGGCGCCATTGCAGGTCTCGGCCAACGTCAGGCAGGAGAGCCGGAGTTCGCCGTCTATGATGACAGAACAGGCGCCGCAGGTGCCCTGATGACAGCCGCCCTTCGGCGAGGTGTCGCCGATCTTGTCGCGCAGCGCCTGAAGCAGCGTCGTGCCGCTGTCGATGAATTCGGCCTTTTCCGAGCCGTTGAGCGTGAATTGAACCGGAACCTTTGCCATGTTTTCCTCCCAGCGCGCCTGCCCGAACCAGCGGACAGACGCGCGCCCCCGAACAAATATTATGCGAGCAGCAACCGCCCGAGATGAACCGGCAGGACTTCGGCGCGATACCAGGCGCTGGCGATCGGGTCGGTGATGGGCGAGGTGCCATCACCGGCCGCGGCCAAGGCCGGCGCGATGCCGTCAGCGGTTAGCGTTCGGCCGATCAGCGCTTTTTCCGCCGCCCTGGCGCGCATGGGCCGATCCGCCATGCAGCCGAGTGCGATCCGCGCCGAGGTCACCGAGCCATCCGACGACAGTTCCAGAGCACCGGCTATGCTGAGCACGGAGACGCCCTTGGGCTTGACCCTCGACACTTTCAGGAAGCGGAAACTGTCGGCCTTCGGAAGCGTGAAGCTCACGGAAGTGACGACGACGCGGCTGCCGCCCCGATTGGCCAGAAAAGTCTCGATCGGCGTTTCACCGTCATCGGTGCTGACCGTCGCATCGAGCGCCAGCAGGGCAACAGCGAAATCGCCATACGGGCTCGGGGCAAAAAGATTGCCGCCGACGGTCGCCATGTTGCGGATGGCCGGGCCTCCGACGGCACGGGCGGCCTTGGCGAGCGTGCCGAGCCCCGGATGGCCGGCGATCGCCGCCATGGTCACCGAAGCGCCGATGCAGACTTTATCGCCGGCAACGGCGATGGTGGACAGGGACGGCTCGGTCGACCTGATAAGGCCGGAAACCGAAACGTCGCCTTCATTGGCCGCGCGGACGACCAGCGTGCCGCCACCGAGATAGCGGGTGCCGGCCGCCTTCAGTGCCGCGTTCGCGTCTTTCACCGTTGCAAAAGTCTGCAGTGCCAGCGC
>NZ_RZRR01000286.1:0-5898 GCF_003998555.1 Mesorhizobium sp. M7A.F.Ca.CA.002.09.1.1
GTCTGGCGGCGCGCGAGGCCGACATCACCCTGTTCTTCGACGATTACCACGCCGTCGAGGCGCCGGCGGTGAAGCGGTTCATGGAGCGCCTGACCCGGCAGGCGCCGGAAAATGTTGCTTTCGTCATCGGCTCACGCAGCCTGCCCGACCTGCAGCTCGGCAAGCTCCGGGTGCTTGGCGACGTTTTCGAAATCGGCCCCGACGATCTGCGTTTCGCCTCATCCGAGGCCGAAGCTTTCTTCAACGACAAGCTGGGCCTGAGCGTCAGCAGCGGCACGGTGGAGACCTTGTGCTCGCGCACCGAAGGATGGGCCGCCGGCCTGCAACTGGCCTCTTTGTCACTGAGTGCCGCGCATGCACCGGAAACCGTCATCGGCAATTTTACCGGCGCCAACCGAAACGTCGCCGACTTCCTGATGGGCGAAGTGTTCCTGGAACTGCCGCCGGCGATCGCAAAATTCCTGCTCTACAGCTCGATCTTCGAACGCTTCAGCGCCGAGCCCTGCCGGGCGGTGATGCGCGCGGCCGACGCCGAAGCGGCGATCACCGAGATCGAGACGCGCAACCTGTTCCTGGTGCCGCTCGACGAAGAGCGGCGCTGGTTCCGCTACCATCATCTGTTCCGCGATTTCCTTAGCCGCGAAATGGAACGGCGCGAACCGGAGATGATCGCGCCGCTGCATCTGGCGGCTGCCGAATGGTTCGGCGAGCGCAAGATGCTGACAGAGGCGATCGGGCACGCGCTGGCCGCCGGCGACCAGGCCCGCGCGGCGGTGTTCGTGGAGAACAATGCGCTCGACCTCATCGCCCAGTGCCAGCTTCTCTACGTGCGCCAGCTGCTGGCACTGCTGCCGAGGAAGCTGATCGACCAGCGCATTCGGCTGCAGCTGGTCGTGCTGTGGTTGGCGGTGCACAGCAGCCAGCCGGAGATTGCCCAACAGACGCTGAGCAATGCGCGCAAGCTGGTCGAAGCCGGACCGACCGACAGCAACGACCCGGGCACGATGACCGGCACAACGATCGAGGCCGAGCTCGTGGTTCTCGCCGCCGCCGTTCACAGCACGCTGGAGCAGTTCGATCAGGCGCGCGCCACAGCCCTTGCGGCCCTGCGCGTCATCGCGCCCGATGCCTGGTTCATGGAGGGCGCGACCGCCAATGTCATTGGCTACAACCTCTATGCGCTGGGTGACCTCGACGGCGCACGCGCCGCCATCGATGCGGCACGCCGGGCGCATGAGCGAAGCGGCAGCCTGCTCGGCGTCACCATTGCCAATTGCTACATGGCCGTGATCGAGCGTTCGGCGGGCCGCTTGCCCGCCGCCGAGCGGCTGCTGCGCAACGCGATCATCGAGGCTCGGGCGCGGATCGGTGCAAACTCCTATGCCGAGGCCCTGGCCGGCACGCTGCTTGCGGAACTTGCCTATGAGACCAATGCGTCGGGCGAAGCGCTGACCCTGGTCGAGAATCTCGGACCGCAGATCGAGGGCGCGGCGGTCATCGTCTATCCCCTGGCCAGCGTGCCGACCTATGCCCGCGTGCTGCAGCTGACCGGTCGCACCGAAGCGGCACTGGATATGCTTGAGCGCGTCTATCAACGCGTACATGGCACGGTGTATCGCCGCCTGGCATCGATGATCGTGCATGACCGCATACGTGTGCTGCTCGACCAGAACCGTATTGCCGAGGCGCGTGCGCTGCTGGCCGAGCATCGGGGCGAAGGGACCGAGGCTTCGGTGGTCATCACTACCGCCAACGAGTTCGAGTTCTTTGCCGAGGGCCGCCTGCTGACGGCCGAGAAATCCTATGCCGCTGCCGCGGGGGTTTTCGACGCGCTGCTCGAGCGCACGAAAGACAGCGGGCGCATGCGCCGCCATATATTGGCGCTGATCCTGCGCGCCAAGGCGGCCAGCGCCTTCCACGACCAACGCGAGGCCGACCGCAATCTCCTCAATGCGTTGCGTCTCGCCCAACCCTCCGGCTTCATCCGCTCTTTCGTCGACGAGGGAAGGCCTGTTGTCGAAGGGTTGATGCGGCTGCGCGCGGCCCAGGCGAAGACCGATCCCGCACTGTCAGCCTATGCGTCGCGCATCATCGATGCCGCGCAGGCGATGCCTGTCGCGACGCGCAAGCTGGCCGCACCAGCCGCCGAGAAGGAACAGCTCACCCAGCGCGAGGCCGAACTGCTGCGCTATCTCACCGAGGGCATGTCCAACCGCGATATCGCCTTGGCGTTGTCGGTGAGCGAGACCACGGTGAAATGGCATCTGAAGAACATTTTCGGCAAGCTCGCGGTGACCAACCGGGTGCAGGCGGTGCGCGCCGCGCAAGGATCTGCAGGCGCCCATACCCCTCCGAAAGGAGGGGCATAGATAAGAGGCGCGACCCCACTTTCGGGTCGGGCCATCTGATCGTTAGCCTGCTAGCGTCACCTGGTTTTCAGAGGACGCTGCGCATGGCGACAGGCTACGTTTTTCACGAACAGCTGATGTGGCATGACACCGGCTCCAGCGCCGACATGATGCCGCCCGGCCGTTTCGTGGAACCCGGCCGGCATCTGGAATCCCCTGGCTCCAAGCGCCGGCTGAACAACCTCATCCAGGTCAGCGGCCTGTCGCGGCATCTGGTGCCGATCATCCCCGAGCCGGTCTCGGTCGACGACCTGTTGCGCGTGCACACGCAACGCCATGTCGACGATATTCGCATGCTCAGCGAACGCGGCTCCGGTTTCGCCGGGCCGCAGGCGCCGATCGGCCTCAACAGTTTTGACATCGCGCTGCTGTCGGCCGGGACCACCTATGCCGCGATGCGCGCCGTGCTGACCGGCCGCGTCGACAATGCCTATGCGCTGGCGCGGCCGCCGGGACACCATGCCGAGCCCGACCAGGCGATGGGCAACTGCCTGTTCTCCAACATTGGCGTCGCTGTCCGCCGGCTGCAGCATGAAGGCTTGCTCGGGCGCGCGGCGATAGTCGACTGGGATGTGCATCACGGCAACGGCACCGAGACGGTGTTCTATTCCGACCCGTCGGTTCTGACCATTTCCGTGCACCAGGACAATCTCTATCCGACCGGGCGCGGTGCGCTGGCCGACAACGGGAAAGATGCCGGCGAGGGCTTCAACATCAACATCCCGCTGCCGGCCGGCAGCGGCACCGGTGCTTATGAAGCGACTTTCGACCGCGTTGTCGCACCGGCACTGCGCGCCTACAGACCGGACCTCGTCATCGTCGCCTCCGGCTTCGATGCGTCCGGCTTCGATCCACTCGGCCGCATGATGCTCAACAGCGAATGCTTCAGGCGTCTCGCCGCGCGCATGGTTGCGCTGGCCGCCGAGACCTCGCAAGGGCGCCTGATGATGACCCATGAAGGCGGCTACTCCGAGGGCTATGTGCCGTTCTGCGGCCATGCCGTCATCGAGACGCTAGCCAATCACCGTACCGAAGTGGTCGACCCTTTGTCGGACCATATCGACGAATGGGCCGGGCAAGACCTGCAGCTTCATCAGGCCGCGGTGATCGATGCCGCCGAAGGCCTGCTCGCCGGCCTGCGCCAACGTCTCGCCAGTGCGGCTTGACGCGATGGATTTCGTCATCACCACGCTGCTCAATGCGCTGACGCTGATCAGTATCCTGATGCTGGTCGGGCTCGGGCTGGCGATCAGCTTCGGCCTGATGAACGTGACCAATTTGGCACATGGCGAGTTCGTCACCGTCGGCGCCTTCGCGGTCTATTTCGTCCAGAGCATGGGTGGCTCGTTCTGGCTAGGGCTGGCGGCTGCCCCCATCGCCGGCGCGGTGATCGGCTGCATCCTCGAATTCGCCATCATCCGCCATCTCTATTCCAGGCCGGTCTCAACTGTGCTTGCCACCTGGGGCGTCAGCCTGATCCTGCAGCAAGGGCTGGAACTGATCTTCGGTCTCGGCGCCAAGCCGGTGACGCCGCCTATCGAGGGCACGCTCGACCTCTTCTTCACCGTCTACCCGGCCTATCGGCTGATCCTGATCGGCATCGCCATGCTGACCTTGCTCGGCGTCATCCTGCTGATCAGCCGCACGTCCTTCGGTCTCGACATCCGCACCGTCATCCAGAACCGCGAAATGGCCGAGGGCGTCGGCATCAACACGCGGCGCACCTACGCCATCGCCTTCACCTTCGGCGCGGCCATCGCCGGGCTCGCCGGCGGACTGGTCGCGCCGCTGGCGATCGTGCTGCCGCAGATGGGGGTGAACTATCTCGCCAACGCCTTCTTCGTCGTCATTGTCGGCGGCGTCGGCTCGATCGGCGGCCTCGTCGCCGGCAGCGTCTTCGTCGGCGGGCTGACCAGCATCCTCAATTATCAGATCTCGCCGTCGCTGGCGCAGGCGGTCGTGCTGCTGGCGGCCATCGTCGCTGTCCGGCTTCGGCCCAACGGCCTGTTCAACGGAGCGTCGCGATGATCGCCCGCGACCGCAACTGGCTGCTGATCTTCGCCGCCTGCGTGGCGCTCGCGATCATCTATCCGTTCTTTGTCGGCGGGTATCAGCTGACCGTGATCCGCGACGCGCTGATCTTCGGCCTGTTCGCCGCGAGCCTCGACTTCTTCTGGGGCCGCACTGGAATCCTGTGTTTCGGCCACGCTGCGTTTTTCGGCATCGGCGGCTACATCATGGCGCTGATCACGCTCAACGATGCGATCTCCTTCGCCAGCCTGCTTGGCATCATCGGTGCGGTGGCCGGTGCGGCCTTGGTCTCCGCCATCATCGGCTACTTCCTGTTTTTCGGCGGCATCCGTGGCAGCTATTTCACCATCGTCACGCTGGCCATGGGCGTCATCTGCCAGCAGGCGGCGGTCTCCTGGAGCTCGGTCACCGGCGGCGACAGCGGGCTGATCGGCATTCCGCCGATTGCCTTCGATGTCGGCGGGCTGCACGTCGATCTCAGCCAGGACCTGCCCAGCTACATCTTCGTCTCGGCCATCGTCGCGGTGACCGTGCTGGCGCTGTGGTCGATCAGCCGTGGCCGCTGGGGTACGGTGCTGACCGCCATACAGGACAATGAAGTCCGGGCAGCAGCGCTCGGCCACAATGCGCCGTTGCGGCTGCTCGTCACCTTCGTCCTGTCGGCGGCGATCGCCGGCCTTGCCGGCGCGCTCTATGTCTGCATGGCGGGGTTGGTGGCACCGGATCTGTCCGGACTGCTTCTGTCGACGGAAGTCATCGTCTGGGTGGCGGTCGGCGGGCGCGGCACGCTGCTGGGGCCGGTGCTCGGCGCCATCTTCATCCAGCGTGCGCAGCAGACGATCAGCAGTTTCAACCCGAGCCTGTGGCCGCTATTGCTCGGCTGTGTCTTCGTCATCATCGTCTTCGTCCTGCCGGACGGCATCCTGTCGATCTACGCGCGACTGAAAGCCCTGTTCAAAGGCGGGAGGCGCGCACAATGAGCGACATCCTGCTCCAGGCCGAAAATGTCGGCATCCGCTTTGGCGGGCTGCAGGCGCTGGAGGCCCTGAACCTCACTGTACGCGACAAGGAACTCTGCTGCATCATCGGCCCGAACGGCGCCGGCAAAAGCACCTTCCTCAATGTGTTGACCGGTACGCTGCGCCCGACCAGCGGCAGCGTGCGCTTCCTCGGCCACGACATAGCCGGCCTGCCGCTGCATCGCATCGCCCGGCTCGGCATCGCGCGCAAGTTCCAGATCCCGTCCGTCTTCCCGAGCCTCTCGGTGGAAGACAATGTGAAGGTCGCCCGCTGGGGGGCGCCCTCGCCTGTGCGCCCGGTTGGCGAATTGCTGGAATTGGTCGCGCTGAGCAATCGCGCCGCCACACCGGCCGGCGAACTCGCGCATGGCCAGAAGCAATGGCTGGAGATCGGCATGGCGCTGGCAATCGAGCCGCGGTTGCTTTTGCTCGACGAACCC
>NZ_RZRR01000287.1:0-5871 GCF_003998555.1 Mesorhizobium sp. M7A.F.Ca.CA.002.09.1.1
GCGTGCTGGTCAACTGGCTGGCGGCGACGCTGCTGGCCTTTACCATCTTTTTCTACGCCGTCGTCTACACGATGTGGCTGAAGCGCTGGACGCCGCAGAACATCGTCATCGGCGGGGCCGCCGGTGCCATTCCGCCCGTGATCGGCTGGGCCGCGGTGACCGGGACGGTCAGCCTCGAAAGCGTTGTCTTGTTCCTGATCATCTTCCTTTGGACGCCGCCGCATTTCTGGGCGCTGGCGCTTTTCAAATCCGAGGACTACGCCAAGGCCGGTATTCCGATGATGCCCAACGTCGCCGGCCACGCTTCGACGCGCCGCCAGATCTTCGCCTATGCGCTGGTGCTGGCCCCGGTAGGCGTGCTGCCGTGGCTGCTCGGCTACACCACGCCCTTCTATGGCGTGGCCGCCCTGCTGCTCGGGGTCGGTTTTGCCTGGTACGCGTGGAAAGTGCTTGGCATGGCCGACGATGACCGCGTCATGAAACCGGCCAAGGCCCTGTTCGCCTATTCGCTGCTTTATCTCTTCGCCATCTTCGCTGCCTATCTGGCCGACAGCGTTGTCGAACGCGCGCTTGCCATGGGTGGAGCATGACCATGATCGAGGAAAAGCTCGAGACCGTCACGTTGACCGAGCGTCAGAAGAAGGCGCAGCGCAGCCGTTCTATCGCCATCGGCGTGGCGCTGGCGCTGCTGGTGGTCATTTTCTACATCGCGACGATCGTGAAGTTCGGCCACAATCTGGGCACGATGTGATGAGCGTCGAGAAGTCCAGGAAAGCGGCGGGCAAGAACAGCAACGTCATCGTCGCGGCTGTCTGCCTCGCCTTCTTCACCGGCATGATCGGCATGGCCTATGCCGCGGTGCCGCTCTACAAGATGTTTTGCCAGGCGACCGGCTATGGCGGCACGACGCAACGTGCCGAGAAGCAGTATGCCGGCCGCGTGCTCGACCGCGAGATCACCGTCCGCTTCGATGCCAACGTCGCCGGCGTGCCATGGGAGTTTCAGCCGGTCCAGCGCTCGATGACGATGAAGATCGGCGAGACCGTGCAGGCGCACTACCAGGCGACCAACAAGTTCGATCGTTCGGTGACCGGCCGCGCCACCTTCAACGTGCAGCCTGAACTGGCGGGCCCCTATTTCAACAAGGTCGAGTGCTTCTGCTTCACCGACACGACGCTGAAGCCCGGCGAGACGCTGGACATGCCGGTCCTGTTCTACGTGGACCCCGACATCGTCAATGTGCCGGAGCTCAAGGACGTGAAGACGATCACGCTGTCCTACACGATGTTCCCGGTCGAGAAGACCAAGCCGGTCGCCTCCTCGGCGCCGACCGATGGCAACAGCAAGACAATTTCGAATACCGAAGCAAATCTCGGGGGTTGATATGGCAGACGCGCACGCAAAACCACAGCATGACTATCATCTCGTCGACCCGAGCCCATGGCCTTTCCTAGGCTCGGTAGGGGCGCTGGTCATGGCCTTTGGCGGTGTCGCCCTGATGGAATATCTGAAGGGCGGGTCGTTCCCGATCTTCGGCTTCAACATCGCCAATCCGTGGCTGTTCTTCATCGGCCTCGTGATCGTCCTCTACACCATGTTCGCCTGGTGGTCGGACACGATCAAGGAAGCGCATGAGGGTCATCATACGCGGGTCGTGTCGCTGCACCTGCGCTATGGCATGATCATGTTCATCGCCTCGGAGGTGATGTTCTTCGTTGCCTGGTTCTGGGCCTATTTCGATGCCAGCCTTTTTGCCGGTGAGGCACAGAACTACGCGCGCGCCACATTTACTGGTGGCGTCTGGCCGCCGAAGGGCATGGAGGTTCTCGATCCCTTCCATTTGCCGCTCTACAACACCGTCATCCTGCTGCTGTCGGGCACCACGGTGACCTGGGCGCACCATTCGCTTCTTCACGGCGACCGCAAGGGGCTGATCAACGGCCTGGTGCTGACCGTTGGCCTCGGCATGCTGTTCACCATGGTGCAGGCCTACGAGTACATGCACGCTCCGTTCGCTTTCAAGGATTCCATCTATGGCGCCACCTTCTTCATGGCGACCGGCTTCCACGGGTTCCACGTCATCATCGGCACCATCTTCCTGTTGGTCTGCCTGATCCGGGCGATGAAGGGTGATTTCACCCCCAAGCAGCATTTCGGCTTCGAGGCGGCCGCCTGGTACTGGCACTTCGTCGACGTGGTCTGGCTGTTCCTGTTCGCCTCGATCTACGTCTGGGGATCGGTCGGCGCGGTGATCGAGGGCCACTGATCCAGGCCTGAGGGATTTTCATTTCTGGAGGCGGCCGCGGCAACGTGGCCGCCTTCTTCTTTTTGGCGCAATGATCGCTGATCGATAGCCAATGCGACTGACAATCTTCCGGGCTATTTGCGCATTGATGATCGGGGCACTCCCGGCCTTTGCCGGCGAGAAGGTGGACCTGGTGCGTGTTCACAAGGCCGAACGCCGGCTGGAACTGATCGGCGACGGCAAGGTCCTGCGAAACTACGGCATCGCGCTCGGCGGCGATCCCGTCGGGCACAAGCACCAGGAGGGCGATCAGCGCACGCCCGAGGGGAACTATGTCCTCGACTGGCGCAACCCGAACAGCATCGCGCACAAATCGATCCATATTTCGTACCCCAATGCCGACGATGAGGCCGCCGCCAAGGCGCGCAATGTCGGCGCGGGCGGCATGATCATGATCCACGGCCAACCGAATGGTTATGGCTGGTGGGGCTGGCTGCTTCAATTGGTCGACTGGACCGACGGCTGCATTGCGGTTACGGACTCCGACATGGACGAAATCTGGGCGCTGGTGGCCGATGGCACACCGATCGAAATCGAGCGGTAAGCAATGAGCGACGACGCTCCCATGAGTGAAGACAGGGCGATCTGGCCGCCGATCGATCCGATCTCGGCCGGCCTGCATGGCCGCTGCCCGCGCTGCGGCGAGGGGCGGTTGTTCTCCGGCTTCCTCACTGTCGGCAAGCGCTGCGTCAATTGCGGCCTCGATTATTCCTACGCCGATGCCGGCGACGGGCCGGCGGTGTTCGTCATCCTGATCATAGGCTTCCTTATCGTCGGCCTGGCGCTCTGGGTTGAAGTCACGCTTAGCCCGCCGCTCTGGCTGCATCTGCTGGTCTGGATTCCGCTGGCTGTCGTGCTGTGCCTGGCGGCGCTGAGGCTGATCAAAGGCGTGCTGCTGACGCTGCAATACCGCAACAAGGCGGCCGAAGGCCGGTTGGATCGCGGCGAATGAGCGAGGCAACCGTTAAAGCCGATGGCCGATCGCGGCCTAGGACGGCATTGCTGCTCGGCCTTGGCCTTGTGCTGTTCCTGATCCTGCTGGCGCTCGGCACCTGGCAGGTGCAGCGCCTTTATTGGAAGGAAGGCCTTCTGCAGACCATCGACCAGCGCACTCATTCAGCGCCGCGGCCGCTGGCCGAGGTCGAGAAAGAATTCGCAGCCACCGGGGACGTCGATTATACGCCCGTCGCCGTCACCGGGACGTTCCTGCATCAAGGCGAACGGCATTTTTACGCGACCTGGGAGGGTGATGCCGGCTTCAATGTCTACACGCCGCTGGCGCTCGACGACGGCCGCTTCGTCCTGATCAATCGCGGCTTCGTGCCTTACGATCTGAAGGACGCCGCCAAGCGCGCCAAGGGACAGGTGACCGGCAGAGTGACGGTCACGGGGCTCGCTCGCAACCCCCTGCCAGCAAAGCCGTCGATGATGCTGCCCGACAACGATGTGGCGAAGAACATCTTCTACTGGAAGGACCGCGACGTCATGGCGGCGAGCGCGGGCCTGCCGGCTGGGTTCACGCTGGTGCCGATCTTCATCGACGCAGACAAGACGCCAAATCCAGGCGGATTGCCGGTTGGCGGCGTCACCATCATCGACCTGCCGAACAGCCATCTGCAATATGCCGTCACCTGGTACGGGCTTGCCGCCACGCTCGCCGCCGTGCTCATCCTGCGGCTTCGCCGCCCCGCGAAAGAGGAATGAATGCGAGCGACGCCCCCTTTCTACCGATGCCCTTGACAGGGCAGGGGTGCGCACCTCATTTCGGCTTTGATCAACCGGCCCGGATTTAATGCTTCAGACAACCACCAAACCACCTCTGACGATCCGGCTCTGCCAGCCGCGCGGTTTTTGCGCCGGTGTCGACCGTGCCATCCAGATCGTCGTGCTGGCGCTGAAGAAATATGGCGCGCCGGTCTACGTCCGCCATGAAATCGTGCACAACCGCTACGTCGTCGAGGGGCTGCAAAGCCTTGGCGCCGTCTTCATCGAGGAACTCTCCGAGATCCCGGCCGAACATCGGCAGTCGCCCGTCGTGTTCTCGGCGCATGGCGTGCCGAAATCGGTGCCGGCGGATGCGAAGGCGCGCAATCTCTTCTATCTCGATGCCACCTGCCCGCTGGTGTCGAAGGTCCACAAGCAGGCGATGCGCCATCAGCGGCTCGGCCGTCATGTGCTGTTGATTGGTCACGCCGGACATCCCGAGGTGATCGGCACCATGGGCCAGCTCCCGGACGGAGCGGTGACCCTGATCGAAACCGAAGCCGATGCCGCAAAGCTCTCGCCCACCGATCCGCAGGCGCTAGGCTTCGTTACCCAGACCACATTGTCGGTCGAGGACACCGCCGGCATCATCCGCGCCTTGCAGGATCGCTTTCCGGCGCTGCAGGCGCCAGCGGCGGAATCGATCTGCTATGCCACCACCAACCGCCAGGAAGCCGTCAAGGACACCGCGCCGGGCGCCGATCTCTATCTGATCGTCGGCGCGCCGAATTCCTCCAATTCGCGACGACTTGTCGAAGTGGCGGAGCGTGCAGGCGCCACCATGTCGCTTCTCGTGCAGCGCGCCGCCGAGATTCCGTGGAATGACATCGGCAACATTTCGACGCTCGGCCTGTCGGCCGGCGCGTCGGCGCCCGAAATCATCGTCGACGAGATCATCGACGCGTTCCGGCAGCGCTTCGATGTCACGATCGATCTGGCCATCACGGCCACGGAAACGGAGGATTTTCCGGTCATGCGGGTACTGCGCGATGTCGAACTGACGCGGGCCGACATGGCCTTCGTCAATGGAGCCGCGTAAGGCACATGGCGGTCTACACTGACGTCGCGGAAGGCGAACTCGGCGCATTCCTGAAGCACTATCCGGTCGGCGATCTCCTGTCCTACAAGGGCATCGCCGAAGGCACCGAGAACTCGAACTTCCTGCTGCACACCTCGAGCGGCTCCTACATCCTGACGCTCTATGAGAAGCGCGTCGAGAGGGCGGATCTGCCGTTTTTCCTTGGGCTGATGGGCCATCTCGCCTACAAGGGCGTGTCCTGCCCGCTGCCGGTGACCGCCCATGACGGCAGCGTCATCGGCACGCTCGCCGGCCGGCCGGCGGTCATCATCACCTTCCTGGAAGGGCTTTCGTTGCGGCGGCCCACAGCCACGCATTGTGCCGAGGTCGGCAAGGCGTTGGCGCAATTGCATCTGGCCGGCGCCGATTTTTCGATGACACGTCCGAATGCCCTGGCCATCGACGGCTGGCGCAAGCTCTGGGACGCAGCGCGCGACCGGGCCGACGAGGTCGAGCCGGGCCTGGCGGCCGAGGTTGATGCCGACTTTGCCGATTTTGAGCGCAACTGGCCCAAAGACCTGCCGCAAGGCATCATTCATGCCGATCTTTTCCCGGACAACGTTTTCTTCCTCGGCGAAAAGCTCTCCGGCCTGATCGACTTCTATTTCGCCTGCGACGACCTCTATGCCTACGATGTCGCCACCTGCCTCAACGCCTGGTGCTTCGAGAAGGATTTTTCCTTCAACCTGACCAAGGGCAAGGCGCTGCTCGCCGGCTACAAGAG
>NZ_RZRR01000288.1:0-5859 GCF_003998555.1 Mesorhizobium sp. M7A.F.Ca.CA.002.09.1.1
CGGCATGGGCATCCACGGCGAGCCCGGCATCGCACGCGAAAAGTTGAAAACAGCCGATGAGATCACCGACGAGATGCTGGACAGGATCCTCGACGAGATGGCGCCGGCGCGCGGCGACAAGGTCGCGGTGCTCGTCAATTCGCTGGGCTCAACGCCGCTGATGGAACTCTACATCATGAACCTGCGCGTGAAGCAGAGGCTTGATGAGATCGGTGTGTCCATCCACGCAAGCTGGGTCGGCAATTACTGCACCTCGCTCGAAATGGCCGGGGCCTCGATCACGCTGCATCGGCTGGACGGCGAGTTGCAGACGATGCTGGACCACCCCTGCGACTGCGCCATGTTTCGCGCCGGCTAAACCCACTCTGTGGCAAGGACTAAGACATGACGACAATCGATACTGCCCGCCTTGTCACGATGTTCGCGGCGATCGCAAACTCCATGTCAGCAGACAGGGACAGGCTGTGCGCGCTTGACGGGGTTATCGGTGACGCCGACCACGGCATCGCGATGGAGCTTGGATTTTCCGCTGCGCGCGATGCGGTGGCCGGACTGGACACCGCGGCGACCGATCCGACCACCTTGCTGAACACGGCGGCAAAGTCGTTCCTGAATGCGGTCGGCGCCTCCTCCGGTCCGCTCTATGCGACCGCGCTCATGCGCGCCGCGGCAGCCGTCAAGGGCAAGACGGCGCTCGACGACGCGGATGTGGTCGCCCTGTTCCAGGCCATGGCCAAGGGCATTCAGGATCGCGGCAAGGCAGAGCTTGGCGAAAAGACGATGATCGATGCATGGGCGCCGGCGGGGCAAGCGGCGGGCGAAGCGCTGGCCTCAGGCAAGGATCTGGCCGCCAGTCTCAAGGCCGCCGCCCAGGCGGCAGAGACAGGCGCGGAAGCGACCAAAGCGATGGTGGCCACCAAGGGCCGGGCATCACGCCTCGGCGAACGTTCGCTTGGCCATATGGATCCGGGCGCTGCGTCCGCCGTCACCGTGATCGAGGCGATGCGGACCGCCTTGACCGACTGATCATCAGCGGACTTGCCGCGTCTTTCAGCGCTTGGCGTCGAGCTTGTCGACGGCCTGCACGTTCGCGGCAGATGGGCCATTCGGATCAAACTCGGAGGCAAGCCATGCGTCGGCGATCGATTTCGCCAGTTCGGGACCGATGACGCGGGCGCCCATGGTGATGATCTGGGCGTTGTTGGACTTGGCGGCGCGCTCCGCGGAATAGGTATCGTGGGTCAACGCGGCGCGAATGCCCGGCACCTTGTTGGCAGAGATGCTGACGCCGATGCCGGTGCCACAAAACAGGATGGCCCGGTCGTAGTTGCCGTCGAGAATTTCGTGGCCGACCGAGGCGGCGATATCGGCGTAGAAGCCGGCCTGGCTCAGGTCGACGACCTGCAACTCCGGCTTGGTGGCGAGATGCTTGGCGATGACATCGAGCAGCGGCTTGCCGGCGCTGTCGGCTCCGAGTGCGATCTTCATGATGATGAACTCCTTTGCTTTTGTCTCTGTCTCTTTGATTTGACGCAATTCCGGACGGAAAACCGCTTCACACTTTCCCGGAATTGCTCGCGCGGTTAGCGCGCGATGGCGGCCGACGCCTTTCTCAGAATGTCGATATAGCCTTCCGCTTGCCACGCCGAGCGGCCGATGAACAGGCCATCAATATGCGGCTGGCCGATAAGTTCGGCCGCGTTGCCGGGGTTGACGCTGCCGCCGTAAAGCACAGGCGGGGCAGCCGGCAGCCGGTCAGCGGCCACCTGCTTTATCAGCGCTTGCTGCTTGTCGGCATAGTCGGCGCTTGCGGGAATGCCCTTCTCCCCGATCGCCCAGACAGGCTCGTAGGCAAAGAGGATTTCCGCCTTCGGTTGATCGCCGCTCAGCTCCTGCAGCGCGCCGAGAACTTGTGCCGTCAGCACCGCCTCGGCGCGGCCTGATTCACGCTCGTCCAGCGTCTCGCCGACGCAGATCAGTGGCACGAAACCGTGCCTGACAGCAGCTGCCGTTTTCAGTCCGACAGTCGCATCCGTCTCGCCGAAATGCTCCCGGCGCTCGCTATGGCCGAGTTCGATTACATCCAGCCCGCAGTCTTTCAACATCACTGGCGAAATCTCTCCCGTCCACGCGCCGGCATCGGCCCAATGCATGTTCTGGGCACCTACCTTCACGCGGGTGTTGGCTAGTGCCGCCTTGACCTGGCGCGCGGCGGTGAACGGCGGAATGACGAAAGGCTGTATCGCCTGATCGAAACCAGGCACGAAGGCGGCCAACGCATCGGCGAACAGCAACGCCTCGGCAAGCGTCTTGTTCATCTTCCAGCTCGTGCCGACCCAATATGGGGCCATTGTTTTTCTCCTTCGATACTTTTGCGGCCGAAGCCGGCTTCCGGGCGACGTATTCGCTCAAGTCCGAGGCTTGAGACTGTCCCGGCCACTGTCGACGTAAGGCGCCCAGAAATCCACCGACTCGCGGATCATCTCGATAACCTGATGGTCGACTGGTTCCCTCTCCCTGAAGGAAAGTTCAAGGCAAATTTCATTGTCGGTTCCACCACCCTGCCGAACCGCGTCCAGCAACTTCTGCGGCACTATGCGGCCATCCTTGTTGTAGGCGGCCGTGAACGGCCAATGGCCGCCCTTGTTCATGGAAGACTGCTTGATGTGGATGATCGGAGATTGCAATGGAAACGCTTTCGCCCAGGCGTAGGGATCGGTGTCGGCAGGGTTGGGTGAGGTCACGTCGCCATGGTCGATATCGACCATCATCTTCATCGGTATGGGCAGCTTCGCTGCGTCGATGGCGCCTTGCAGCGTGACGCAGCTTTCGATCGTGTGGCCGAACTCGCGGCCGACCGACATCGGCTCCCAGAACAGGTATGTCAGCCCCGCCGCCCTGGCGTGTTCGGCAACCTCGCGCCAGCATTCGAGCGCGATATCGAGAAGTGCTGCCCGCCGTTGCGGATCGTCAAAGTCCTTGTAGGTGAAGATGGCGAACTGCGTGCCCATGCCTGGCGCGCCGAGTTCGGCGGAAATGTCGGCGAAGGTCTTGAACCAGTCGACATAGTAGCGCCGGACGTCGGCGTCCGGGTGGCCGAAATGGTTGAGCCGGCCATAAGGTCCGGTCATGCCGGAGGTGATCCTGACACCGGTCCGCGAAAGCGCGCTGTTGAACAGGCGCAGGAATTTGGCAATCGTGGCCGCCGGCCAGCCCGGATTGACGAATTCATGCGTCAACTGCACGTCGCGAATGCCGATGCCATAAGCAATCGCGTCGATCAAATCGTCTGGATCGGCGAAGCGATTGACCAGAGGATTGGTGTTGAGGGAAAGCGTGAAGGCCATCAGTCCGCCGTCGCCATGATGTTACCGAACCAATCTTCGAACGCTTTCCGCTCGGCCGCATTGATATGCAGGCCATGCTTTGTGCGGCGTTCCAGTATATCGGCTGATGTGCCAGCCCATTCGGTCTCGACCAGGAACTTTGCCTCCCGTTCATACAGATCGGGACCGAAGCGTCGGCCGAGATCAGCCTCGCTTTGCGCGCCGGCGAGCAATTGCCTGGCGCGGGTGCCGTAGCTTCGAGCGTAGTGCTTCACCAACGACGGGCTGAGCCATGAAAATTCGACATGCAGATCGCTCAGAAACTGCTCGAAGTCCGCATTGGGCAGGTCGCCCCCCGGCAAGGGAATTTTGGCCGTCCAGGCTTTCTTCATCGTCGGAAAGAATGGCTGGATCTTTTCCAGCGCGTGTTCCGACAGCTTGCGGAAGGTGGTGATCTTGCCGCCGAACACCGAAAGCAGCGGTGCGTTGCCGTTGGAGGCGTCGAGTTCGAAAATATAGTCGCGCGTCACCGCGCTTGGATTGTCGGCATTGTCGTCATAGAGCGGACGCACACCGGAGAAGCTGTAGACCACGTCCTGTGGCGTCAGCTGCCGCTTGAAATAGCGATTGACCACCTTGATCAGGTAGTCGACTTCGCTGGCCTCGGCGACCACTTCCTCGGGCCTGCCTTCGTAGGGAATGTCGGTCGTGCCGATCAGCGCCAGATCGTTCTCGTACGGGTTGACGAAGATCACCCGCTTGTCGTTGTTCTGGATGAGATAGGCCTGCCGCCCCTCCCAGAATTTGGGCACGACGATATGGCTGCCTTTTACAAGCCGGACATTGCGCGTCGAATTCTGCCCGGCGACGCGGCTGACAATGTCGTTGACCCAGGGACCTGCTGCGTTGATCAGAGCGCGCGCGCGGACTTTCGTGACGGCGCCCGTGCGACCATCCTGCATGTCGATCGACCACAGTCCGCCTTCACGGCGCGCCGCGACACAGGCGGTGCGCGTGAGCACTCTGGCGCCTCGCTGCCTTGCATCGAGCGCATTGAGCAGCACCAGGCGCGCATCGTCGACCCAGCAGTCGGAATATTCGAAACCGCGCTTGAATTCGTCCTTGATCGGCGCGCCTTCAGGCGAGGTCCTCAGGTTCAGCGTTCTTGTCCCAGGCAGCCGTTTGCGGCCGCCAAGGTGGTCGTAGAGAAACAGCCCGAGCCGGACCAGCCATGCCGGCCTATCCTGCGGGCTGTGCGGTAGAACGAAGCGCATCGGCCAGATGATATGCGGCGCCGCCTCGAGCAGCACCTCGCGTTCGATCAGCGCTTCGCGAACCAGCCTGAATTCATAATATTCGAGGTAGCGCAGGCCGCCATGCACCAGCTTGCCGGAACGCGAACTGGTGCCTTGCGCGAGATCGTCTTTTTCGCACAGGATGACGGACAGGCCACGACCTGCAGCATCACGCGCTATGCCGGCTCCATTGACGCCGCCGCCGATCACGAAGAGATCGACGACATCTGTTGTATTGCTCAAGATCTTGCTCCTGTGCGGTGCGCCATGCCCTTCCACACCGGCCGAAGCGCCTGGCGCGCCGCAACGAAGGAAGGGAAGAGCGCATCGTATGTTTGCGAAAGCGCCTCGTCATAGGCATCGCAGTCGCCGAGAAGCGGCGTCACCCATTCGGCGGCGCAGTCTTCCATGGAGCCGTAGACGCCGAGCCCGACCGCGGCCATCATCGCGGCACCCGCCGCGCCGGCTTCCTGGCGGCTGCTGGTGCGCACCTGCGCCCTTGTCGCCGCCGCGATGATGCGACGTAGAGACGGACTGCGCGCTGCGCCGCCCGACAGGCGGATCTCACTCGGCACGGCGCCCATCGCCTGGTAGCAATCGCGAGCGGCGAAGGCCAACCCCTCGAGCACGCCGCGTGCCAGATCGCCAAAGCCATGCTTGACCGAAAGGCCGATGAAGCCGGCGCGTGCGTCAGGGTCGACGAACGGCCCTCTTTCGCCGGCTAGCGATATGTAAGGCTGGTAGATCAGCGATCCCGGCTCCGATGCTTCCATCCAAGCGTCGAGCGCCTTCAGCAACTCGTCATGAGAAGGTTTGCCGCCAGCCGTGGCGAGCACGTCGCGCGCAAGGCCAAGCACCCAGTCTATGTTGAGCGTCGCCGCCATGTTGGATTGCAATTGTGCAAAGGCGCCCGGAATAGGCATGGCGATCGTGTAGCCGGAGCCATCTGCGTTCAGCACGACATCGTCGGGAGTGGCTGCGAAGCGCGTGTGTATGCCGGTCGAGCCGATGACCGTGCAGCCGACATTGCCCGAGGGATCATAGAGGCCGGCTCCGAGCGCCGTCATGACCATGTCGACGTAGCCCAGCACCACCGGCGTGCCTTCGAGCAGGCCGGTCTCCGCCGCCGCCGATCGCGATAGCGGATGATGGTCGGTGGTGCCTTCGAGCATGGGAGGCAACAGGCGGCGATGCGTCGTCAGATCCAGGATGTCGAGGGCTTCGTCGGAATAGGCTGT
>NZ_RZRR01000289.1:0-5848 GCF_003998555.1 Mesorhizobium sp. M7A.F.Ca.CA.002.09.1.1
CCCCGTCGGCGCCGAAGCCCGAACTGAAGTTGGCGGCAAAGCTCTGCGTGTCGTTGGTGGTAAGAACCGACTCGTCGACGGTCAGCGTCGGCTCGGCGCCGGTGGTCGAGATGCTCGGGCCATCATCCTTGAAGTTGAGGTTCTGGCCGATGTCGAGGCTGGCCGACAGGTGGTCGCCATCCTTGTCGGTGACGGTCGCGGTGAGCGTGACCAGATTGTCGGCGGCCAGGCTGGTGCTGTCGTCGGGGTTGCTGGCGTCGGCATGGACCACCGCCCGGAGCTGGTCGAGGGTGACGGCGCCGGCGGCGCTGACGGAGACGGTGAATACGAGGTCGTTGGAGCCGATGGTGTGGCCTTCGACGACGCTGCCATTGAGCGAGAGGATGACCGCCTGGCCGGTCGCCGTGTCGATCAGACCCGAAGGGCCTGCCACGACGCCCAGTGCGTAGGTCAGCGTGCCGGCCCCGTCGGCGCCGAAGCCCGAACTGAAGTTGGCGGCAAAGCTCTGCGTGTCGTTGGTGGTAAGAACCGACTCGTCGACGGTCAGCGTCGGCTCGGCGCCGGTGGTCGAGATGCTCGGGCCATCATCGTCGAAGTTGATGTGGGAGCCGACCTCTTCGCTATAGGCGTTGGTGCTCGTCGCCGAGAAATGGAACTCGGAGATGTCGCACCCCTCGTTTGCATCGACCCCTTTGACCGTCAGCCGATCCATTGGGCTGCCGGTGGTGATATCGACGGTGGTGGTGTTGTCGAGCCCGGTGATGGTGACGGCGTTTCCGGTCCCGCTGAGCCCGGTGACGGTGATGTTGCCGCTGCCGGTCGCATAGGTGCCATCGACAGTGATGACGGACGCAAACCCCGATGTACCCGTCAACTTGATGCCGGTGATATCCACGGGGCTGGTCGTGGTGCCGTCAAAGAAGTTCGTGCCTTGGTCGTTGCCCGTATTGTTGAAGGCGCTGACGGTGACGTCCACACGCGCAGTCGGAGTGGAAGGTGTGATCTGGCTGATCGTGAACCCGGCCTGCGTGATGGTCTCGATGTGGTTGCCGTACTGGATTTGCGACGCACTCCCTGCGTTCAGGGTACCGCCGGTGACAAAATCGACCTGCAGCGTTTCGTTCGGATTGATGCTCTGGTTGTTGATGCCGAAGCCCTGTTCGCTGACGTTGGCACTGCCACCGTTCAAACCGATTACCAGCAGCTGCTTGGAAGCGTCATTGGCCGAATTGATCAGATAGAAATCATTGTTGCCGGGCGCGGCGGCTGAGCCCAGAAAACTAGCCACGGAGGTGCCGGTGACCGACGCGAACACCTTGTTGGTCAAACCGATACGATCGTCCGGATTGGTCGCGTCCGGATTGAGCAACGGCACATACTCGACCGTGTACAGGTCCGCATTGGTGGCGCTGGTGCTGACCAGCCCAAACGAGAAAGCGAGCGGGCCGGTTGCGGCCGGTGCGGCCGACGGGTCAGAGGTGCCGATGACACCGATTACGACGTTTGCATGGGGCGGGTCTGCGTCTTTGAACAGCCAGACATAATTGCCATCGACCGTCTGAATGCCGCTGTTGACGCCGACGGTGGTGGAAAACGGGGTTCCGGTGAGATTCTGGGAGAGAACGACCGAGGTGATGGTTTCTCCCGCACTCGCCGAGGCCACGACGAAGTTGGCCTGGAAGGCGACCTCCGGCGAGGTCAGCCCACCCGGATCGTCGAGACTTAGGAGATATTGCACCGTGGGGTTGGTATCGTAAGGCGGAATGGCCGGATTGATATCATCGTCCGTAAATCCGGTGGTCTCGTCGAGGACGATGTCCTGGGTCAAGATGTCGAGTGCCATGGAGATTCTCCTTGGTTCAAAATTCTCTCTGGAAAAGGGATGCAGCCCCTAATGCCGGAAATGCACCTACCCCGGTGCAGCCGGTCGCATACTGAAATGCGCCCCTCCAATTTCATTGTGCCGCCGGCGCAGAGGGCGCGTCCATTCCCGCTTCGATAGTATTGCGGTCAATGTCCGCACCTGATCGAACGATATATATCCTTCGATAGGTCAGGTTGACGGGCGCTGCGGGGAGGTCGCGCAGGCACGCGCCAGATGCCGCCAGACGGCTCTGCGGCCGTTGCCGTGCGTACAATGTCGGTGCGAGTGGAGAGTGTTCAGAGCAGGCCGGTTCGGCCCATTCCCGGACGCTCGGCGGCTTTGCCGTGCGTCATCCAGGCCAGTTCCGCCCGGCCGCCTAGGTGCAACTTCTCGTAGACGTGATGCAGGTGCATCTTCACCGTGCCTTCGGATAAATGCAGCCGCTGCGCGATGGTCTTGTTGCGCAGCCCGCGCGAGACGAGATCGGCGATTTCGGTCTCCCGCCCGGTCAGCCGGGACATTGGCTGCGGCTGCGAGCCGGGCATCAGCAGCTGCTGGACGATCTTGTTGTCGATCCACTTCTTGCCCGCCGCCACCGCATTCACGCATTCGATGAGAAAGCGGTGGCTGATGCCGTCCAGAAACAGGCCATCGACGTCGAGCGTCTGTATTTCCCTGACATCGAGCCTGCCGGTTGGCTGCACGATGAAGATGATGCCGAGAGCGCTGTTGCCGGCCTTCAGCCGTGAGGAAAGACCTGATGTCTGCTGATCCGCGAGATCCACGCCTACGATGACCATATCAGGCTGATGGCGCTCCACATGAGCGAGAACGTCCACAGGGCGGCGACACTGGGCGACAACATCGTGTCCAGCCTTCTGCAACACCCATTCCAGACCGGCGAGATATACCCCCCGCGGGTCCGCGACAACCACTGTTGACATGCGAACACCGTCCGTAAAAAACGCAACGAACTTGGTTAAATACCCGTAAAATCAGGAAACCAGAGCCCACATCGATTGTCAAGGAATAGCTAATATACATATTGCTATAATCTACGACGGACCGGCGGGCTCCCTCGCAGCGTAGCAGGCCGGCTGACGATTCTGCGGAGGCGATGCTGGACTTGGTTGAAATGCCAGCGTTTCGATTGCACGTGGATCCGCGGAATCGAAGTCGAAATCGCCGGACGTCTCACCGCACTCCTGGGTGAGAAATTTGCTAGCGCCAGCGCGCTACCGCCTTTCCCCCCACGCGTCGAGCTGCCAATTCAGGCTTCGATGCTACGGCTGAACGGGCCGAGCTTGTGCGGTGAGACGGCGTTACCTGGTCGACCGCAAGCGAGCATTTGCCGGTGAAGGCTGACAGCGAAAGCAATCCGACGGCGGCTTCAAATATTCAGGTTGAACTGCGGGTATGCCGTCGGCAACCGGGGGCATTCCGAAAAACGCTGCGAAGTGAAAGTCTCACCCAAGATACGGATGAGGCAAGAGACATCTGACTGAGCGGGTTGCTGCTCGCAGGAAGCCGTCCCTGCGGTCTGCGCTTGGATGGTTTCGTTTCCATGGCGCGAGGTGCGCTGTTCTTCACCCGTTGTCGTCGAATGTCGCAGCAAAGTGCCTTGCGACTGGGAGGAGACCTGGAATGAACGACATCAAATTCACGTCCGGCCTGAGCGTGGTGGCAGATGCCCATGTCGCCTTTCGCGGCACGCCCTTCGTCGAACGGACGGCGCCACTGAACCAGAACGCACTCTGGATGCGCTGGGACAGGAACATGGTCGTCGATTGCTACTCCGATATGGTCGAGGAACTGGCGGCTATCCGCAACAGGGTGGCCATGGGCGACATGTCACCACTGTCGAAATATGTCATTGCCGGTCCGGATGCCGAGAGGATGATGGATGCGCTCATCCCGCGCGACATCAAGAAGCTGCAGGTCGGCCAGATCTACTATGCACCGTGGTGCGACGAGAACGGCCATGTCGTCGGCGACGGTCTGGTTTTCCGCATGGACGAAACCACCTTCCGCGTTTCCGCCGATCCCGGCCTTTCCTGGTGGAAGCAGCATGCCGAAGGCCTCGACGTCCGTGTCACCGACATATCCGATAGCTACGGCATCCTCACCTTGCAGGGACCGCGTTCCCGCGAAGTGCTGGAGGCTGTCACCCAGTCCGTGCAGGAATTGCCGTTCTCTCGCTTGGCCATCGTCACAATTGCCGGCAGACGGGTCGAGATCCTGCGCCAGGGTTTTACCGGCGAGCATGGCTATGAATTGTGGGTCAAGGCGGATGACGGCGCCGCCGTGTGGGACGCGGTCGAGGCGGCAGGCAAGCCTTTTGGCATCCTTCCTGCCGGCGCCTGGGCGCTCGACATAGCACGTCTCGAAGCCGGGCTGCTGATCGTTGGCTACGACTATACAAGTGCCGGCCCAGACCATGGCGGCGCCAGCATTCAGGCAGCTGGAAAGTATCGTGCGTCGCCCTTCGACCTCGGCCTGGGCCGGCTGGTCGACTTTCGCAAGGCCGATTTCATCGGCAAGGCGGCGCTGCAGCGCATGTCGAACACGGGTGACCATCGCCAGCTCGTCGGGCTCGACATCGACTGGTCGCAAGCCCTCGACGGCAAGGGGCTTGAGAGCAATGCGCCCGGAAATCTGCGGCGCGTGCAGTGGTATCCGCTGAAAGCCTTTCGCGGCGGGAAGGAAGTTGGGCACGCCAGCAGCGTCGCCTGGTCACCTTCGACCGGCAGGATGATCGGCTTCGGCCATCTGCGGCGTGAGGCCGCCGAGACCGGCACCGAGCTCACGCTGAAGTGGAACAAGGATGGCGTGGCGGCCGATGTCAGGGCGCGTGTCGTGGGGCTGCCGTTCCTGTCGCTCAAACGCGCCGCCAACGGGTAGCGAAACGCTGTTTCAGAACTGAGAGTCCTGTCGTTGCATCCTCCCGTGACGACAAGCCGGGCAGCTGGTCTGCCCGGCTCCCATTGCCGCGGCCTACGGTGCCGCGAAATCGTGAAGCTGGTCGGGAGAGACCTGGAAAGATCATGAACGACATGCGCCAAGAGCTTATCCAGACGCGAGGTTCGGCTACATTTGTGTTCGACGCGGAGGTGTCGATCGAACTGGCACCGGCGCAGGCACGCACCTTTGCGCCACCAGCCGACTGCTTCCCGCTTGGCTCGCGCGTCTTTCTTACTCACCTTCCCGGCAAGCCCGAGGCTTTGCAAATCGAAGCAGCGCGCCGGATCAAGGAGTTGGGCTTTGTGCCGGTGCCACATCTGGGCGCGCGGAACTTCAATTCGGAGCAGGACTATGTCGATCTTGTCACCGCCCACAGTCGAAACGGGATAAGCGAAGCGCTCTTTCTTGGCGGCAATCCGGCTCTCTTTCCGGGGCCGTTGGGAGAGGCAACCCAGTTGCTCGCCCATCCCGTGGTCAAAGACAGTGCGATACGAACCGCCTTCGTTGCCGGCTATCCGGAAGGGCATCCAAGCATCGTCGAAGCCGTGCTGACGGACGCATTGCGGCGCAAGCTCGACATCTGTGCCGAGCGGTCGCTGGAAGCCAGGGTCGTATCGCAATTCGCCTTCGATGGCGACATGATCGCCGCCTGGGCGAGCAGTCTGCATACGGCGCATCCCGGGCTGCCGGTTCATGTTGGTCTGGCCGGTGTGACCAGCCTTACCAAACTCATCCGGTTCGCCATGATGTGCGGTGTCGGCCCTTCGATCGCGGCGCTGCGGCGTTCCGCCAGCGGCCTCTTCAACATCGTGGCCGACCGGAACCCAGCCGAGATCTTACAAACCATGGCGGCAAGCTACCCGGCGCCGACCGCGCCACTACACCTCCATTTCTTCCCATTCGGCGGATGGGAAAAGACGCTTGCCTGGTTCGCCGATTATCGCGAGGCGTGCTGGCCGCGGGTCAACGAACGATGAATTGTGCAGCGCTTCGACTGTCGTTCATTCTGACGCTGTCCTGCGA
>NZ_RZRR01000028.1:0-15310 GCF_003998555.1 Mesorhizobium sp. M7A.F.Ca.CA.002.09.1.1
GCCTTCTTCAACGCGGTCGACGTGGTCAAGACGCCCTTCATCATCGGCATCGCCGGTTCCGTCGCGGTCGGCAAATCGACCACCGCACGCGTGCTGAAGGAGCTTTTGGCGCGCTGGCCGTCGAGCCCCAAGGTCGATCTCATCACCACCGACGGCTTCCTGCTGCCCAACGAGGTCCTGCGCCGCGAGAACCTGATGGAGCGCAAGGGTTTTCCAGACAGTTACGATGTCGGCGCGCTGCTGCGCTTCCTGTCGGGCATCAAGTCGGCGCTGCCCGATGTCCGCGCGCCGGTCTATTCGCACCTCACCTATGACGTCATTCCCGGCGAGTTCGTCACCATCGACCGGCCCGACATATTGATCTTCGAAGGCATCAATGTCCTGCAGCCCGGCAAGCTGCCGCAGGACGGCAAGATCGTGCCTTTCCTGTCGGACTTCTTCGATTTCGCCATCTACATCGATGCCGACGAGAAGCTGATCCACAACTGGTACATTTCCCGCTTCATGCGGCTGCGTGAGACCGCCTTCCGCAATCCGGACTCCTTCTTTCACCGCTACTCGCAGCTGTCGGAGGGTTCGGCGCGCGCCATCGCCGAAGGCCTGTGGACCAACATCAATTTGAAGAATCTGCGCGAGAACATCCTGCCGACGCGGGCCCGCGCCGACTTGATCCTGCGCAAGGGCGCCGACCACCTGATCGAGGAAGTGGCGCTCAGGAAGCTGTGACGGCCGGCTTCGTCACCCGTCGCAATGTCAGATTGATCCGCCCACCGTTTTTCAGCAGCGCCGAGGTCGAGGGATAGATCCGATCGACGCCGTGAAAGCACAGCCGCCCCTCGCCGCCGAGCACCACGACATCACCGCTTTGCAGCCTGAACGACTTGGTGGCGCCATCACGCGTGGTCTGGCCAACCCGGAACAGGCAGTCGTCGCCGAGCGAGACGGAGACGACCGGCGCCGAAAAGTCGGCCTCGTCGCGGTCCTGATGCAGGCCCATCTTCGCATCCGCCGTGTAGAAATTGATCAGGCACGCTTCCGGCGGATGCGGATAGCCCGAGACCTCGCGCCACAGGTCGAGCAGCGCATCCGGAATTGGCGGCCAAGGCGCCCCGGTTAGCGGATGCGCCGGCTGGTAACGATAGCCGTGCTCCTTGTCGGTGACCCAGCCCAGCGGCCCGCAATTGGTCATGCGCACGCTCATCTCCTTGCCGGTGCGCGGCATGGCCGGCACGAACAGCGGCGCCTGCTGCACGATCCGTCTCACCTCGTCGACCAGTTCTTCCTGCACGGTGCGTGACAGGTAGGCCGGCATGTGGCGGACGCCTTTGGGCAGAACGAGCACGGATTCGATCGCCTCTTGGATGGTTCGGAACCGTAAAATGTCACGATCAAATGAAAACGGCGACCCGAAAGCCGCCGCTCTTGTCGAATTGGCAGTCGCCGATCAGGCGAGGTCGGGGATGCGCAGCACCTGGCCCGGATAGATCTTGTCGGGATGGGTCAGCATCGGCTTGTTGGCCTCGAATATGACCGTGTTCTTGACGCCTTGGCCCTTGCCGTAGCTTTTCTCGGCGATCTTCCAGAGATTGTCGCCCTTCTTCACGGTGTAAAAGGTGGGCTCCTTGGCCGGGGCGGCGGCCGTGCCAGGTGCTGGCGCGACCTGTAATTCGTCCGCCTGCACCTTGGAGACGCCGAGCGTGTTGCCGACGGCGATGACCGCCTTCTCGAAGATCGACTGGTCCTTGACCACACCCTTCAGCACCGCCGTATCGCCGTTGACGACGACCTCGACGCCATCGGTGCCGAGCTTGTGCGAATCGAGCTCCTTCTTGAGTGTGTCGGCCGTGGGTGCGGCTTCGTCGTCACCGCCGATGCCCAGTTTCTTGCCGACACTCTTGACGAAATCGAACATGCCCATCGTTGGTCTCCATTGCTGTGGTGGGTGATCGCAGCTTGCCATCTGCAACCCAGAATTGGAAGCCACCCGCGCGTTGCAGCTTCGCGGTGCTTAATCGTTCTCCACCCGGCCGCGCAGCTTCTTGATCGTGCCTCGCCCGGCCTTGCTCTTCAGCCGCCGTTCCACGGCACCCTTTGACGGCCGCGTCTTCTTGCGCGGTGGCGGCGGCGGTTCGGCGGCCTTGGCGACCAGTGCCGTCAGCCGTGCCCGCGCATCCGCCCGGTTCTGTTCCTGGGTGCGGAAGCGGCCCGCTTCGATGACAACGACGCCGTCCTTGGTGGCACGCTGGCCGGCAAGCTTGATCGTCCGCTCGCGCACGCGCTCCGACAGACCCGCTGCGTTGGCGGCGTCGAAGCGCAGTTGCACCGCCGTCGCCACCTTGTTGACGTTCTGGCCGCCGGGACCGGACGAGCGGATGAAATCCTCGTGCAGGTCGCCCGGATGGATCACCGCATCGCCTGATATGATGATGTTGTCGTCGCTCGCCATGCCGCAGTCATGGCGCGGCGGATCGAAAAAGAAAAGGCCCGATCGAACCGGGCCTTTCAACGAAGCTGAACCCCGTAGCGCGATTACTCCGCCGCTTCCTGCATGCGCGGCGCCGCACCCAGCACCACGGCATCGACATGGCTTTCGAATTTCTCGAAATTGACGGCGAACATGCCGACCAGCCTTGCCGCCTGCCGGTCATAGCCGGCCTTGTCGGCCCAGGTGGAGCGCGGGTCGAGAATGGCGCTGTCGACGCCTCGAACCGCCACCGGCACCTCGAAACCGAAATGAGGGTCGGTGCGGAACTCGGCCGTCTTGAGCGAGCCGTCGAGTGCGGCGGCAAGCAAGGCCCGCGTCGCCTTGATCGGCATGCGCTTGCCGGTGCCGTAGGCGCCGCCGGTCCAGCCGGTGTTGACCAGCCAGCAATCGGCGCCGTGGCGGGCAATCAGCTCGCGCAGCAGATTGCCGTATTCCGATGGATGGCGCGGCATGAACGGGGCGCCGAAACAGGTCGAAAACGTCGCTTCGGGCTCGGTCACGCCCTTTTCGGTTCCGGCCACCTTGGCGGTGTAGCCGGAGAGGAAATGATACATCGCCTGCGCCGGGGTCAGCCGCGCGATCGGCGGCATCACGCCGAACGCATCGGCGGTCAGCATGATGATGTTCTTCGGATGGTTGGCGCGGCCGGTCTTGCTGGCGTTGGGGATGAAATCCAGCGGGTAGGCGCAGCGTGTGTTTTCGGTCAGCCTTCCGTCGTTGAAATCCGGCACGCCATCAGCGTCGAGCACGACATTTTCCAGCACCGTGCCGAAGCGCTGCGTGGTGGCGAAGATTTCCGGCTCGGCTTCCGCCGACAGCTTGATCGTCTTGGCGTAGCAGCCGCCTTCGAAATTGAAGATGCCGTGGGGTCCCCAGCCATGCTCGTCGTCGCCGATCAGCGTGCGCGAGGGATCGGCCGAGAGTGTCGTCTTGCCGGTGCCCGACAGGCCGAAGAAGATGGCGGCGTCGCCGGCCATACCCTCGTTGGCCGAGCAATGCATCGGCATCACGCCTTTCGCCGGCAGCAGATAGTTGAGCATGGTGAACACCGACTTCTTCATCTCGCCGGCATAGGAGGTGCCGCCGATCAGCACGACCTTGCGCGTGAGATCCACGGCGATCACCGTTTCGGTGCGGCTGCCGTGGCGGGCGGGATCGGCGCGGAAGGACGGCAGGTCGATGATCGTCATGGCAGGCACGAAATGCTCGAGCTCGGCGGCATCGGGACGAATGAGCAGATTGCGGATGAACAGCGAGTGCCAGGCAAATTCGGTGATCACCCTGGTCGGCAGCTTCAGCTCCGCATCGGCGCCGCCGATCAGGTCCTGGACGTATAGATCCTTGTCCCAGGCATGCGTCTGGAAATCGGCGAGCAGCGTGTCGAACTGGGCTTGTGAAATTGCCTTGTTGTTGTCCCACCAGACATGCGGTTCGGTGTCACTGTTGCGGACGACAAACTTGTCCTTGGGCGAGCGGCCGGTATGCTGGCCTGTCTCGGCGACCAACGCGCCATGTGCGGTCAAGCGGGCCTCGCCGCGCCGGATCGAGTCCTCATAAAGAGCAGCCGCACCGAAATTATAGCGCACCACGCCGGTGGTTTTCAGGCCGATATGATCGATCGCGCAGGCGGAATTGCGTTTGCCGACTTCCGACATCGAGTGTCCCTCTTGGATTTGCCGCATCTTTGCCGGCACCTTCCCGGCACGCCCACTACGCGGGCTGAGATGGTCAGAACCAGAAAAGTCAAATGATATCAAATCATTAATCGATTTAAATATTTTGAAAGTTGTTTAAATCGTTTATATGTGCAAAAAGTTTCGCGGTTGCCCAAAGGATTGGCGATGTACGTTCGTCCAATCCATGTCGAGGTAGGATTGTGGCCGCCGGCATGCCGCGCGTGACAGCGGACAAGGCCTATGCCACATTTTGTACCTAATTTGTCCTGCAAAAGCCCCTTCTCTACGACAGAAGGGACAGCTCATGAGGGAGCCGCTTGAAATGGCAACAATCGCGCTTGTCGATGACGACCGCAACATTCTGACATCGGTGTCGATCGCCCTGGAATCCGAGGGGTATCGCGTCGAGACCTACACGGATGGTGCGTCGGCGCTGGAAGGCCTGGCGGCACGCCCGCCGAACCTTGCCATTCTCGACATCAAGATGCCGCGCATGGACGGCATGGAACTGCTGCGCCGGATGCGCCAGAAGTCCGACCTGCCGGTGATCTTCCTGACCTCCAAGGACGACGAGATCGACGAATTGTTCGGTCTCAAGATGGGCGCCGACGATTTCATCCGCAAACCCTTCTCACAGCGCCTGCTGGTCGAGCGCGTGCGCGCCGTGCTGCGCCGCGCCAGTGCCCGCGAGGCTGCAGCCAAGACGCCAAGCCAGCAGGCCCGCTCTCTCGAGCGCGGCCAGCTCGTCATGGACCAGGAGCGCCACACCTGCACCTGGAAAGGCGAGCCGGTGACGCTCACCGTCACCGAGTTCCTGATCCTGCATTCGCTGGCGCAGCGTCCCGGTGTCGTAAAAAGCCGTGATGCGCTGATGGATTCGGCTTATGATGAACAGGTCTATGTCGACGACCGCACCATCGACAGCCACATCAAGCGGCTGCGCAAGAAGTTCAAGGCCGTCGACGACGACTTCGAGATGATCGAAACCCTTTACGGAGTCGGATACCGGTTCCGCGAAGCATAAGTAGCAGGGCCTGCTATTCGATGGCAGTGGAAGCACAGCGAACAAGACCGGCGGGCGCCTCCAGGCGGCCGTCGCGGATCATGCCGTCCTTCGTCTCGAAGATCACGGTGCCGATGCGCCGCTTCCTTGGCCATCACATCTTTTCCAGCCTGACGCGGCGTATCCTGTTCCTCAACCTTGCCGGCCTCGCCGTGCTGGTGACCGGCATCCTCTATCTCAACACCTTCCGCGACGGGCTGATCGACGCCCGCGTCGAAAGCCTGATGACCCAGGGCGAGATCATCGCCGGCGCCATCGCCGCTTCGGCGACGGTCGAGACGGATTCGATCAGCATCGACCCGGAAAAGCTGCTTGAACTGCAGGCCGGCGAAAGCCTTGGGCCGGGCTCGGACCAGCTCGACAATCTCGACTTTCCGATCAACCCGGAGCGTGTCGCACCGGTGCTTAGAAGGCTGATCTCGCCGACCAGGACCCGCGCCCGCATCTATGACCGCGACGCCAATCTGCTGCTCGATTCGCGCCACCTCTATTCGCGTGGCCAGATCCTGCGCTACGACCTGCCGCCGGTCGAGGAAGAAGAGCCCGATCTGGTCGAGCGCATCCAGAAATTCGTCTTCGACTTCTTCCGCAACACCGAGCTGCCGGTCTATCACGAGCAGCCGGGCGGCAATGGCGCCGCTTTCCCGGAAGTGGTCAAGGCGCTCACCGGCAGCCCTTCGACCATCGTGCGCGTCAGCGAGCAGGGCGAGCAGATCGTTTCGGTGGCGGTGCCGATCCAGCGCTTTCGTGCCGTCCTGGGCGTGCTGATGCTGTCGACCGAAGGCGGCGACATCGACAAGATCGTCGCCGCCGAGCGCAAGGCGATCCTGCGCGTCTTCGGCATCGCGGCCCTTGTCACCGCCATCCTGTCGATGCTGCTCGCCTCGACCATCGCCAATCCGCTGCGCCGGCTGTCGGCGGCGGCGGTGCGAGTGCGGCGCGGCGTCAAGAGCCGTGAGGAGATCCCCGACTTTTCCGACCGCCAGGACGAGATCGGCAATCTGTCGATCGCCATACGCGACATGACCAACGCGCTCTACGCCCGGATCGAGGCGATCGAAAGCTTCGCGGCCGATGTCTCGCACGAGCTGAAAAACCCGCTGACGTCGCTGCGCAGCGCGGTGGAGACCTTGCCGCTGGCCAAGAACGACGATTCGCGCGGCCGGCTGATGGATATCATCCAGCACGATGTCAGGCGGCTGGACCGGCTCATCACCGATATTTCCGACGCATCGCGCCTGGACGCGGAACTCGCGCGTGAAGATGCGGGAACGGTCGATTTGAAGAAATTCATCACCGATCTGGTCGCCGTTTCGCGCGAAGCGACGCGCAACAAGAAGGCGGTCGAGATCGAGTTCAAGGCCGCCAAACTGCCGCAGGGCGTCAAAGGCTATGTCGTCGTCGGCCATGATCTGCGCATCGGCCAGGTCATCACCAATTTGATCGAGAACGCCCGTTCCTTCGTTCCCGAGGATCATGGCCACATCAGCCTGTCGCTGGCGCGTGCCGGCAAGTTCAACATCGTCACCGTCGACGACAATGGCCCCGGCATCCGCGCCGACAACATCGACCGCATCTTCGAACGCTTCTACACGGACCGGCCGGCCGGCGAGGCGTTCGGCCAGAATTCGGGCCTTGGCCTGTCGATATCCAGGCAGATCGTCGAGGCCCATGGCGGCACGCTCACCGCCGAGAACATCCCCGGCACCAAACCCGGCGAGATCAAGGGCGCGCGTTTTGTGGTGACGTTGCCGGCCGAAGGCTGAGAGCATGAATTCCAACCATGCCTGGTCCAGCCGTGCAGCCTGAAAACATTCACGCGACAATGGTTTTGATCGGCGAGCGCGGCATTCTCATCACCGGAGCCTCCGGCTCGGGCAAGACGGCGCTGGCGCTGGCGCTCATAGATCATTGTCGCCAGCGCGGATCGTTCGCGCGGCTCGTCGGTGACGATCAGCTCTTTGTCGAGGCGCATGCCGGGCGGCTTCTGTGCCGCGCTCCCGCCGCCATAGAAGGCCTCGTCGAGGTGCCTGGGCTCGGCCCCCGGCCTCTGCCATTCGAGCCGGCAGGCCTCGTCGACCTGCATGTCCACCTGGTGCCGGCCGATGAAGCGCCGCGCTTCCAGGAGGATGCCGCTAGCAGCATCGTGGGTTGTCTGGTGCCACAGGTCGATGTGGTCGAACGCAATATCCCGGCGGCCTTACCGGTCGTGATGGCGCGGCTGTCGATCGCGCCTTTTCTAAGATCCGCTCCGGGTTTTTTGCTGCAATGCGTCAAAATGGCATGCGCCTGCGCAATTTTGGGCTTGTCAACGGGCCGCGCGTCGACAAGATAGCGCTCCCGCCGCCTGGATTGGCTGGCGAGCATAAAATGCGCCTGTGAAGCGGCGATGACGGGAGCCACCAAAGAATGATCGGACTCGTGCTTGTAACGCACGGTCAACTGGCCACCGAGTTCCGACATGCCGTCGAACATGTCGTCGGGCCACAAGACAATTTCGAAACCGTGGCGATCGGTGCCGACGACGATATGGAGCAGCGTCGGCGCGACATTGTCGACGCGGTTGCCCGTGTCGACACCGGGGCGGGCGTCATCGTGCTGACCGACATGTTCGGCGGCACGCCCTCCAATCTTGCCATCTCGGTGATGGAGTCCGGCCGCACCGAGGTGATCGCCGGCATGAATCTGCCGATGCTGATCAAGCTCTCCTCGATCCGCAAGGGCGACAACATGGCGGCCGCCCTTGATGAGGCCCAGGCCGCCGGTCGCAAATACATCAATGTTGCCAGCCAGCTCCTGAGCAGCAAATGACCGCGCTGTCCCCGGAAAAAGATCAGATAGTCCGGGATTTTCCCATCATCAACCAGCGCGGCCTTCATGCGCGCGCTTCGGCGAAGTTCGTCCAGCTGGCCAGCGGCTTCGATGCCTCGGTGCATGTCGAGAAGGATGGCGTCAAGGTTGGCGGCACCTCGATCATGGGCCTGATGATGCTGGCGGCAAGCCCCGGCTATTCGATCCGCGTCACCGCCAGCGGGCCGGAGGCCCAGCAGGTCATCGACGCCCTGGAGCAACTGGTGGCGTCCCGCTTCGGCGAGGAATGCTGATCTGGTAGAGCGCGATATGCGTCCGAGAGACATGCAGGGATAAAGATTTCTTTATATCCCATTGTCGTCCTTGCTCCGATCTGCTAGTCAGGCCGGCAATTCGCGCCCTTGGACGCGCCGACCGGCGCGGGCGTGTCCGCAACAAATTCGCAAGCACAACATTCGCATCGGAGTACTGCCATGACGGGTAGCAAGGACTATGTGGTCGCCGACATCTCGCTTGCCGGCTGGGGCCGCAAGGAACTCGAGATCGCCGAAACCGAAATGCCGGGCCTGATGGCCTGCCGTGAGGAATTCGGCCCCAAGCAGCCGCTCAAGGGTGCGCGCATCACCGGCTCGCTGCACATGACCATCCAGACGGCGGTGCTGATCGAGACGCTGAAGGCGCTTGGCGCCGATATCCGCTGGGCCTCCTGCAACATCTTCTCGACCCAGGACCATGCGGCCGCGGCCATCGCCGAGGCCGGCATCCCGGTGTTTGCCGTCAAGGGCGAGTCGCTGGAGGAGTATTGGGACTACACCGACAAGATCTTCCAGTGGGCCGATGGCGGCCTCTCCAACATGATCCTCGATGATGGCGGCGACGCCACCATGTACATCCTGATCGGCGCCCGCGCCGAGGCCGGCGAGGACGTGCTGTCCAACCCGCAGAGCGAGGAAGAGGAATATTTCTACGCCCAGGTCAAGAAGCGCCTGAAGGCTTCGCCCGGCTTCTTCACCAAGCAGAAGGCGGCGATCCGCGGCGTCACCGAAGAGACGACCACCGGCGTCAACCGCCTCTACCAGCTGCAGAAGAAGGGCCTGCTGCCCTTCCCCGCAATCAACGTCAACGACTCGGTCACCAAGTCGAAGTTCGACAACAAGTATGGCTGCAAGGAATCGCTGGTCGACGGCATCCGCCGCGGCACCGACACGATGATGGCCGGCAAGGTCGCTGTCGTGTGCGGTTATGGCGACGTCGGCAAGGGCTCGTCGGCCTCGCTCAAGGGCGCCGGTGCCCGCGTCAAGGTCACCGAGGTCGATCCGATCTGCGCCCTGCAGGCTGCGATGGACGGTTTTGAAGTCGTCACGCTGGAAGATGCAGCCCCCACCGCCGACATCGTCATCACCACCACCGGCAACAAGGATGTCGTCACCCTCGACCATATGCGCTCGATGAAGGACATGGTCATCGTCGGCAACATCGGCCACTTCGACAATGAGATCCAGGTCGCCGCGCTGCGCAATTTGAAATGGACCAACGTCAAGCCGCAGGTCGATATGATCACCTTCGCGGACGGCAAGCGGATGATCCTTTTGTCGGAAGGACGGCTGCTCAATCTCGGCAACGCCACCGGCCACCCGAGCTTCGTCATGTCGGCATCCTTCACCAACCAGGTGCTGGCGCAGATCGAGCTCTACACCAAGCCCGGCCAGTACGAGAACCAGGTCTATGTCCTGCCCAAGCATCTCGACGAAAAGGTCGCCCGCCTGCATCTCGACAAGCTCGGCGCCCGCCTGACCGAACTGTCGGGTGAACAGGCCGCCTATATCGGCGTCACGCCGCAGGGTCCGTTCAAGCCGGAACACTACCGCTATTAACCAAAGCTAAAATTACTACCAGATATTGAGGCCGGGCGATTGACTTTTCGCCCGGCCTTATTTTTGCGCGCCATCAGCCTTCACGCCGATTCGGCGAGGGGTTATTGTCAGGTGATTCGGCGATGCTTCCAGCCCGAGAGGGTCAAGAGAGGCACGCATCAGGGCGGTCTTGCATTCAGGCGGCGGAGAGGACCAAGACATGCCGGGGCAACACCCGCACAGAGCGGGACGGGCCGTTTCCGGCGGCCATGACGATTCGGGGATTGCTGGCTCCGCCCTGGAAGGGGGGAGCCTGTCCTGGCGCGCCCGCGCGTCGACATTCCTTGCCACCTCCGCGCTCGCGGGGCCCTTGGCCGGCGCCGCCGCGCATGCCGAGACCGCTGTTGCCAGCGTCGCCGGACTGTCGGTGAGTGCCATTGATGTCATGCAGCTTGCAGTGTTCGTCGGCGTGACGGGTGCCGCACTGATATCGGCCATCGTTCTCATCCGCGAAAGAGCCCGCACCTCGGCGGAGAATGTCGAACTCAGGAGCCGCCTCGCCGACATCAACGCGGCGCTCCGCCGTTCCGAGGCGCTGCTCAATCTGCGCGACCAGCGCGTCGTCGTCTGGGCTGCGGAAAACAAGAAGCCCGAGCTCATCGGCACATTGCCCGTCGAAAGCGGCGCTCCCGAGGATAGGGCCGCTTTTCTTGCTTTCGGCCGCTGGCTGATGCCGCGTTCGGCGGCGGCACTCGAACATGCCGTCGCGGGATTGCGCGAAAAGGCCAAACCCTTCGACCTGGTCATCGAATCGCAGGCCGGTGCGCCGCTCGAAGTGCATGGCCGCAAGAGTGCCGCGCATGTGCTCGTGCGTTTCCTCTCGCTCTCGGAGACGCAGCGCAGCCAGGCCAGACTGAAGATCGAGAACCAGCGGCTGGCCGCCGACCACGACACGATGATCGGCCTGCTCGACGCGCTGAACATGCCGGCGTGGCTCCGCGGCGAGGATGGCGGGCTGAAGTGGGTCAACCGCGCCTATGCCGATGCCGTCGAAGCCGAAAATGCCGAAGCCGCGGTTCGGGAGAAGAAAGAGTTCCTCGGCGGCCAGGCGCGCGATGCGATTGCCGCCCAGCACAGGACGCATCCGGTTTTCGAGCAGTCGCTGTCCTCCGTGATCGAAGGCGACCGCCGTGTGTTCGCGGTCACCGATTTCGCCGGCAGCGATGGCTCGGCCGGCCTTGCCTGCGACACCAGTGCCATCGAAGCCGTTCGCGGCGAATACGAACGGACGGTGCGAAGCCACGCCGACACGCTCGACCAGCTCAACACGGCGGTCGCCATTTTCGACACCGACGAGAAGCTGCGGTTCTTCAACCAGGCCTTCCAGAAGCTTTGGGGCCTGGAGGCAGGCTTCCTGCACAGCGCTCCAGACAATGCCTTGCTGCTCGACCGGCTGCGCAGCGAAGGCAAGATCGCCGAACAGCCTGAATGGCGCCGCTGGAAGGAAGGCCTGCTCGGTGCCTATCGCGCTGTGGAATCCCAGGAACATTGGTGGCATCTGCCGGATGGCAAGACCATCCGCGTCGTCGCCAATCCGCAGCCCAAGGGCGGCGTCACCTGGGTGTTCGAGAACCTGACCGAGAAGATGGACCTCGAGAGCCGCTACCAGACAGCGGTGCGGGTCCAGGGCGAGACGCTCGACAATCTTGCCGAAGGCGTAGCGGTGTTCGGACCCGACGGCAGGCTCCGGCTGTCGAATCCTGCCTTTGCCACGCTCTGGGGATTGAGCGGCGAAGCGGCCAAGCCCAGCGTCCATGTTTCCACCATCCGCGACCTTTGCGACCGGCAGGCGGCGGACAGCCCCTGGCCCGGCTTTGTTGCCGCCGTCACCGGCTTCGACGACGAGCGCCGCGACCGCCACGGACAGACCGAGCTCAACAACGGCAACGTGTTGAGTTACGCCATGATCCCGCTGCCCAACGGGCAGGTGATGATGACCTTCGTCGACGTCACCGACAGCGTCCATGTCGAGCGGGCGCTGAAGGACAAGAACGAGGCGCTGCAAAAATCCGACCAGCTCAAGAACGAATTCGTCCAGCATGTTTCCTATGAACTGCGCTCGCCGCTGACCAACATCATCGGCTTCACCGAACTCCTGTCACAGCCCACGACCGGTCCGCTGACGCAGAAGCAGCGGGAATATGTCGAGCATGTCAGCTCCTCCTCCGCGGTCCTGCTCACCATCGTCAACGACATACTCGACCTGGCGACGGTGGACGCCGGCATCATGCAGCTCGATATTTCCGAGGTGCAGGTCGATCGCACCATCGCCGCTGCGGCCGAACTGGTGGCCGACCGGCTGGAAGAGCATTCGATCAGGCTCGAGGTTGAAGCAGCCTCGGCGCCGAAGACGTTTCACGGCGATGAGGTCCGCGTCCGCCAGATCCTCTACAATCTGCTCAGCAACGCCGCCAATTACGCCCCGGAAGCCAGCACCATCCGGCTCACTTGCCGCCATCTGGCGGACGGGGTGGAATTCTCGGTCCATGACGACGGTCCCGGTATGCCGCCCGATGTGCTCGATTCGGTGTTCCGCCGTTTCGAGCCGCGCGCCAATGGCGGCCGCCGGCGCGGCGCCGGCCTCGGCCTGTCGATCGTCAAGAGCTTCGTCGAGCTGCATGGCGGCAGCGTTCGCATCGAAACCGGCAAGGACAAGGGCACGACCGTCATCTGCACCTTTCCAGACATGCCGGGCATCCGTGCCGCGGCCGAGTAGCGCGTTCGATGACCGGACTGGTGCTGGAGCGATTACTCGCCGACGAGACCCAGACAGCGCGGCTGGGCGAAGATCTGGCGCTGTCGCTGCGCCCAGGCGACGTGCTTGCCCTGAAGGGCGATCTGGGCGCCGGCAAGTCGACGCTGGCGCGGGCCTTGATCAGGACCTTGGCCGACGATGCCGGCCTCGACGTTCCGAGCCCGACCTTCACGCTGGTGCAGAGCTACGACACCCGCATTCCGGTGCATCATTTCGATCTCTACCGCCTGTCCTCGGCCGACGAGATCGATGAGCTTGGTTTCGACGAAGCCTTGGCGCAAGGTGCTGCTTTGGTCGAATGGCCGGAGCGGGCGGAAGCCCATCTGCCGAAAACCACGGTCCTGATCGAGCTCGTCCAGCATGGCAACGGCCGGCTGGCACGATTGTCGGGGCAGGGACCTGCCTTCGATCGGGCCGCAAGGTCGCTGGCCATGCGCGACTTTCTCGTGAGCGCCGGCTGGGCGCAAGCGCAGCGCCGCCATTTCATTGGCGATGCTTCTGCCCGCTCTTACGAGATCGTTTCGCTGCCGGGCCAAAAGCCGCAAGTGCTGATGAACTCGCCACGGCTGGTGCTCGGCCCGCCGGTCCGCGACGGCAAGCCCTATGCCGAGATCGCCCACACCGCCCAGTCGGTTTCCGCTTTCGTCGCCATCGACCGCGCCTTAAGGGCAGGCGGCGTCAGCGTTCCGGAAATCCATGCCGAGGACCAGGAGCAGGGATTCCTGCTACTCGAGCATCTTGGCTCGGAAGGGTTCCTCGGCAGCGATGGCCAGCCGCTGCCCGAGCGCTGCGCGGCGGCGGCCGAGCTGCTGGCCATGATGCATGGCAGGACCTGGCCGCAGCGCCTGGAAACAGGGCATGGCGGCTTCCACGATGTCCCGCCTTTCGACCGCGAGGCCATGATGATCGAGGCCGATCTGCTGGTCGACTGGTACGTGCCGGCAATAACGGGCAGCCCGGCAAGCGGTGCCTTGCGCGCCGGCTACCACAAGCAATGGGGCGCGCTCCTCGACCGGCTGCACGGCCGCGAATATACGCTGATGCTGCGCGACTTCCATTCGCCCAACATCATCTGGCGCGGCGACCGTTCAGGGCATGATCGGCTGGGCATCGTCGATTTCCAGGATGCGCTGATCGGCCCGTCCGCCTATGACGTCGCCTCGCTGGCCATGGACGCGCGTGTTACGATGTCGCCCGAGATCGAGAGAAAGACGCTGGATGCCTATGTCGCGGCGCGCCACGCAGCCGGTGCTTTCGACGAGGCAAGCTTCCTGGAATCCTACGCCATCATGGCGGCGCAACGAAATTCCAAGATCCTCGGCATCTTCGTCCGCCTCGAAAAGCGCGACGGCAAGCCCTATTATCTAAAACACCTGCCGCGCATTCGCGATTATCTGCGCCGGGCCTTGTCTCATCCGGCGCTGGCAAGCCTGCGCGAGTTCTACGACGCCCACGGTTTGCTGGAGGAGCGAGCGCTGTGACAGCAGGACCGGACACCGCCATCGTACTTGCCGCCGGCCTTGGCAAACGCATGCGGCCGATTACCGACACCATTCCCAAGCCGCTGGTCAGGATTGCCGGCAAGACGTTGCTCGACTGGAGCCTCGACAGCCTGGCTGCCGCCGGTGTCGCGAAGGCCGTGGTCAACGTCCACTATTTTCCCGAACAGATCCTCGCCCATGTCGCCGCGCGCCGCGCGCCAAAAATCGTCATTTCCGATGAGAGCGAACAACTGCTCGATTCCGCCGGCGGCATCGTCAAGGCGCTGCCGGAACTGGGCGAGCGACCCTTCTACATCCTCAATGCCGACACCTTCTGGATCGATGACGGTCCTCTCAATCTCCAGCGCCTCGCCCTTGCATGGGACGCGGCGAAAATGGATATTCTGCTGATGCTGGCGGATCTCCAACAGGCGACCGGACACTGCGGCAGCACCGATTTCCTGGTGGCGCCGGATGGCGGCTTGCGGCGTTCAAAGGGGGATCCGGCGGGGCTGATCTATGCCGGCGCGGCGATCGTCGATCCGCGCCTGTTCAAGGGCGCACCGGCCGGGCCGCACTCGCTCAACGCCTATTTCGATTCCGCCATCGCCGCAGGGCGCCTGTTCGGCATGCCCATGCATGGCCACTGGATCACCGTCGGCACGCCCGATGCCGTACCGCTCGCGGAAGCGGCGGTCGCCGGTGCGCTCATCGAGTCGCAATGAGCGGCTCCAGCCGCGTTTTCTCGATCCCGCCCGGAGCGCCGTTTCTGCCGACGCTTGCCGAGGCGCTGCTTGCCGGCCGTCTTGTTCCGGGGTTTCGATTCGACGGCGACCCGCTCGCTTTGGCCGATGCCACCATCTATGTGCCGACACGCCGTGCCGCGCGTGCCTTGCGGGGTGTCTTCGTCGACAGCCTGGCGGCACGCGGCGGCGGCGGCTCGGCGATCCTGCCGGTCATCCGGCCACTCGGCGAATTCGACGAGGATGAGGCTGCGTTCGAGACCGAGGCAGCGGCGGCCATCGATCTGGCGCCGCCGATTTCGGCAACCGAACGCCTGTTGCTGCTGACGCCGCTGGTTGTCGCCGGGACACGCCGGCTGCCGGCGCCTGTCGCCGCCCTTTTC
>NZ_RZRR01000290.1:0-5841 GCF_003998555.1 Mesorhizobium sp. M7A.F.Ca.CA.002.09.1.1
CTCAACGACCTTCTCTTCCTCGACCATCTCATCAACTACAAGGGCGGCGACGGCAACGACATCACCCTCGCCTTGGCGCGCAACGACGTCGCGGTCGCCAACGTCGCCACCACCCGCAACCAGTTCGCGACCGCCGGAGCCCTCGATCGGCTGGGCGAAGGCAATGCGCTTGCATGGGCCATGCTGCTCATGACCGACAAGGACGCAGCGCGCCTGGCGCTGGATGCCGCGTCGGGCGAGGTTCATGCCTCAGCCAAGGGGATGCTGATCGAGGACAGCCGCTTCGTCGCCGATGCCGCAACCGCCCGCGTCCGGGCGGCCATGGGCGACGTCGCCGCTCCCGCCATGCCAGTGATGGCTTATGGCGAGGGCGGCCCGGAGCTGGTCGAGGCTGACACCAGCCGTTTCGTCGTGTGGGGGCAGGCTTTCGGCTCCTGGGGCACGGCGAGCGGCGACGGCAATGCCGCCGGCCTCGACCGCTCCACCGGCGGCTTCCTCGCCGGCGCCGACACCGTGATCGGCGAAGCCTGGCGGGTCGGCCTGCTGACCGGCTACAACCACGCCAGTTTCGACGTCGACGATCATGCCTCTTCCGGCTCCAGCGACACCTATCACATCAGCCTTTATGGCGGTAGACAGTGGGACGGCCTCGGCCTGCGCGGCGGCGTCGCCTACAGCTGGAACCGGATCGACACCAGCCGCAACGTCGTCGTTCCAGGCTTCGTCGATGCGCTGACGGCGAAATACGATGCCGGCACCGCGCAGGTCTTCGGTGAGGCCGGCTATCGCCTCGAGACGCGCATGGCTGCCTTCGAGCCCTTCGCCAGTCTCGCCTATGTCAACCTCCACACCGACAGCTTCACGGAAAAGGGGCGCGCCGCCGCACTCACATCCGCTGCCTCGACCACCGAGACCACCTTCACCACGCTCGGCTTGCGGGCCTCGGCCGGCTTCGACCTCGGCGGAATGCAAGCAACCGCGCAGGGTACGCTCGGCTGGCGTCATGCCTTCGGCGACACCACGCCGACCGCAGACATGGCCTTCGCCGGTGGCGACCTCTTCACCATTGCCGGCGTGCCGATCGCTAGGGATACAGCCATCGTCGGGGCCGGGCTCGATTTCCGGATCGCCGACAGCACCACGCTGGGGATCAGCTACTCCGGTCAGTTCGGGAAGAAGGCGGCCGACCAGGGCGTCCGCGCCACGATGCAAGTGCGCTTCTGATTTTTCGGCTTGCCTCAGCCTTCGGCGGGAACCGCTTTCGGCTTGCCCTCGCCATCCAGCGCCACCATGACGAAATCCGCATGGGTGACCTTCTCCATCAGGTCGGAGAGGTAGCGCTGCGCCCAGGCCTCGACCTTGAGCGTCATCGAGGTGCGGCCGACGCGCTCGACATGGGTGTAGATGCACAGCGTGTCGCCGATCTTCATCGGCTTGGCGAACGACATCTCTTTCACCGCCGCCGTCACCACGCGGCCCTTGGCGCGCTCGGCGGCGCGGATGCCGCAGGCCAGGTCCATCTGCGCCATCACCCAGCCGCCGAAAATGTCGCCGGCCGCATTGGCGTCCGAAGGCATGGCCAGGGTGCGCAGCGTCAGATCGCCAAGCGGCCGTCCTTCAGCGTAGTGCACCATGCGAGAAATCCTTCGAGACTGGCTGCCCTCGATCCCGTATCGTCACGGCGCCAGAAGGTCAACGAGCCACGGCATGGCCACAGGCTCGGACTGGCAAAAGACCTGCGACAGCCGGCGCGCGGTGTCGGCAGCCTTTTTGCCGGGCAGCTTTTTCACGATAGGAATTTTTTCTTGACTGGGTGCCCTCAGCTATGGTACATTTTTGCCTATGGTGCTGATTTGCGCCAGTGACCCGCCGCACAGGCGGGTTTTTCGTTTGCTCCGTCAGCCAACACACCGGCGAAGGTTTCCGAGGACCGGTTAACCCGAGTTCGTAGACCCTGGGCATGGCCATGGGACGGCAGTTCGCATCACCCGGCGAAGATCGATCAGAAATAGCGCCTGAGGTTCGTGCGAATGCGATCGAGCACGCTGTTCCCGGAAAGGTCCGGAGAGAACTCCTTGCCGGTGATCGCCTCATAGGCCTGCGCATAGACATGCGAGGCCTGTTCGACGATCTCGGCCGGTATCTCAGGTATCGGGTCGCTGTAGGGGTTGCAGCGCGCCGAGACCCACGACCGGACGAAATCCTTGTCAAAACTCTCCGGCCGGCTGCCGTCGGCGAGCGCCTGTTCGTAGCTCGATGCGATCCAGTACCGGCTGCTGTCCGGGGTGTGGATTTCATCGGCAAGAATGATGGTCCCGTTCCTGTCGGTGCCGAATTCGTACTTCGTGTCCGCCAGGATCAGGCCGCGCTCGGTGGCGCGCTGCTGGCCACGGGCGAACAGCCGCAAAGCGTAGCCGGACACGGTGTCCCACTGCGCCTGCGTGAGAAGACCCTGTTCGAGGATCTCGGCTTTCGACAGCGGCTCGTCATGGCCGCCATGCGCGGCCTTGCTGGTCGGCGTGATGATCGGCTCGGCCAGCTTTTCATTGTCGCGCAGGCCGTCCGGCAGGCGGATACCGTACATGTCGCGGTCGCCGCGCTTGTAGCGCGTCAGGATCGAGGTGCTGGTGGTTCCCGCCAGATAGCCGCGCACGACGATCTCGACCGGCAGGATGTCGAGCCTCGTGCCGACGACGACGTTCGGGTCGGGGTATTCGAGAACATGGTTCGGACAGATATCGGCGGTTTCCTCGAACCAGTAGCGCGCCGTCTGGGTCAGTATCTCTCCCTTGTAGGGGATCGAGGTCAGGATGATGTCGAAGGCACTGAGCCGGTCGGTGACGATGATGATGCGCCGGCCATCCGCCAGATCGTAGTTTTCGCGGACCTTGCCGCTGTAGTGGCCCGGCAGTTCGGGAATGAACGCGTCAGGGAGGGTCCGCATATGATTTCCTGCCTTCCGCAGAGTGGCCAGAGCATAACTCCGAAAAGTTATGCGCCAAGATAGTGCCACCGCATAGGCTGTCGGGACGATAGATATCAAGCGCGATTGTCGGGAATCCCCGCAAACCTGATCGGTTCGACGGTCGCTTTTTTCACAACTGATGCCGGATGGCGCGGCGACTTCGGAATGCCGTCGCGTCTAGGCTGCAGCCAATTTTTCGGAGCCTCCCATTTCCATCATGCAGACCTATGATTTCATCATCGTCGGCTCCGGCTCGGCCGGCTCGGTCCTGGCTGAAAAACTGTCGGCCTCGGGGCGCTTCTCGGTGCTGGTGCTGGAGGCCGGCGGCAGCGACCGCCGCTTCTACGTGCAGATGCCGCTCGGCTACGGCAAGACCTTCTTCGATCCCGGCGTCAACTGGAACTACAAGGCCGAGCCGGACCCGGGGCTTGCCGGCAATGCCGACCACTGGCCGCGCGGCAAGCTGCTCGGCGGTTCGAGCTCGATCAACGCCATGGTCTGGATCAGGGGCGCGCGCGAAGATTTCGATGCCTGGGCCGCCGCCGGCAATCCCGGCTGGGGCTATGACGATCTGCTGCCCGCCTTCAAGGCGCTCGAGGACAACCAGGCCGGCGCGGACCAATGGCGCGGCGTCGGCGGCCCGCTGCATGTCACAGACTGTTCGGGCGCCGTCCACCCGCTGACCAAACGCTATCTCGTCGCCGGCCAGCAGGCCGGCTTGCCCTTCAACCCGGATTTCAACGGCGCTGCCCAGGAAGGCGTCGGCGTCTACCAGATCTCGACCCGCAACGGCCGCCGCATGTCGGCGGCGCGCGCTTTCCTGCGCCCGGCGATGAAGCGCGCCAACGTCCGCGTCGAGATGAAGGCGCTGGCGACCAGGGTGCTGTTCGAGGGCAAGCGCGCCGTCGGTGTCGAATACCAGCAGAACGGCGAGACGAAGTCGGCGCGTGCCGGTCGCGAAGTCATCCTGTCGGGCGGCTCGGTCAACTCGCCGCAATTGCTGCAGCTGTCCGGCGTCGGGCCTTCCGCGCTGCTGAAAGGCCTGGGCATCCGGATGGTCCACGCCAACGAGAATGTCGGCGCGCATCTGCAGGATCATGTCGGCATCAACTACACCTTCAAGGGCAAGCTGCCGACGCTCAACCAGACGCTGCGTCCCTGGTGGGGCAAGCTGCTGGTCGGCATGCAATATATCCTGACCCGTTCGGGCCCGCTGTCGCTGTCGATGAACAATGCCGGTGGCTTCTTCCGCACCGACCCGGCGGCGACGCGGCCCAACATGCAGCTCTATTTCCAGGCATTCTCGACCGTCATTCCCAAGAGCGGCGAGCGTCCCATCCTGACGCCCGACCCATGGCCGGGCTTTTCCATCGGCCTGTCCAACTGCCGCCCGTCGAGCCGTGGCGAGATCATGATCCGCTCGGCCAATCCGCGCGAGTACCCCAGGATAACGGCCAATGCCTACTCCACCAATGCCGATGTCGAGGAGATGCTGGCGGCGGTGAAATTCGTCCGCAAGATCGCCTCGATGCCTGCCATGGCCGAGATCATCGAGGAAGAGGTTTTGCCAGGCCCGTCAATCACTTCCGATGCAGACCTGATTCAGGATTTCAGGAAGCGCTCGGGCACTGTCTATCATCCGGTCTCGACCTGCCGCATGGGGCCCGATCCGGCGCGCGCCGTCGTCGACCCGCGTCTCAAGGTGCACGGCATCGACGGCCTGCGCGTCATCGACGCCTCCATCTTCCCCGACAACATCACCGGCAACACCAACGCCGCCTCGATCATGACCGGTTGGAAGGGCGCCGAACTGGTTCTGGAGGACCAAAAATGAAGATCACGGACGTCAAGACCTGGGTTGTCGACAATCCGCCGCCCGGCATCGGCGGCAAGTATTTCATCTTCGTCAAGTTGACCACCGATGGCGGCGTGGTCGGCTATGGCGAGGCCTACAACGCCACCTTCTCCGCCCATGTTACCGCCCGGATGGTCGAGGACATGGCCGAGCGCTATCTCGTCGGCCGCGATCCGCACGACATCGAGAACTTCTTCCGCCGCGCCTATTCGTCCGGCTTCACCCAGCGGCCCGACGTGTCAGGCATGGGCTGCTTCTCGGCGCTGGAAATGGCCTGCTGGGACATCATCGGCAAGGAGGCCGACAAGCCGGTCTACAAACTGCTCGGCGGCCAGGTGCACGAAACGCTGCGTTCCTACACCTATCTTTATCCGCACACCGGCAGCGTCCACTCCGAGGATGCGCACGGCAAGAACGTCTACAACGACCCCGATCTCGCCGCCGCCTGCGCGCTCGAATATGTCGAACAGGGGTTCAACGCCGTCAAACTGGACCCGGCCGGCCCCTACACCGCCTTCGACGGCCACCAGCCGCGTCTTGTCGATATCGACCTGTCCACCCGCATGATCAAGGCGATCCGCGAGGCGGTCGGCACCCGCGCCGACATCCTGTTTGGCACGCACGGCCAGTTCACAGCGTCCGGCGCGCTGCGCATGGCGCGCGCCATCGAGCCCTATGATCCCTTGTGGTTCGAGGAGCCGGTGCCGCCTGACATGCCCGAAGTCATGGCGCAAGTGGCCCGCGCGACCTCGATCCCGATCGCCACCGGCGAACGGCTGACCACCAAGTTCGAGTTCGCCCGCGTCATCGAGAACCGCGCCGCGACCATCCTGCAGCCGGACCTCGGCCGCTCCGGCGGCATTCTCGAAACCAAGAAGATCGCGGCGATGGCCGAGGCCTACCACATCCAGGTCGCCCCTCACTGCTATTGCGGGCCGATCGTCGGTGCGGCCAACATCCAGCTGGCGGTGACACTGCCCAACTTCCTCATCCTGGAATCGCTGAAGCAGTGGGACGGTTT
>NZ_RZRR01000291.1:0-5840 GCF_003998555.1 Mesorhizobium sp. M7A.F.Ca.CA.002.09.1.1
CCGAGGTGAACAAATTGCGGCCGGTAGGCAAGACGTCCGAGCGGCCGCGCGCAGGCGCGCCGGCCGGCCCAGCCTTGACGTGGCGGCCATCGAGCGCGGCGATGAGCGCCGTCTTCTCGGCTTCAGCACTTTGCCGGCGCATGGCGTCCGGCTCATCCTCCGGAGCGCGGCCATAGATATGCAGCCCGTCCTTGATGGCGAAATCCTTGAGGTCGCAGAGCCAGGCATCGATGCGGCGCAAGGCCTCGTCGGGCGCGTCGGTTCTGGCAACGCCGGCTTCGGAGGCGAGACCGGTTTTTTGCGCGGTGTCGACGATCAGTTTCGCCAGTCGGTCACGGCGGCGACGGTCGAGCCCGTCGGCCTGCGCATATTCGTCGACCAGCCGCTCGAGCTTGTGCTGGTTTTCGTCCAGCCCGGCGCCGGTCAGCGGTGGCGGTAAATGGCCAAGGGTGACGGCGGCAATGCGCCGCTTGGCCTGCGCCGCTTCGCCCGGGTTGGAGACGATGAAGGGATAGATGACGGGCAGGGGACCGGTGACGATCTCCGGAAAGCAGTTTTCCGACAGAGCAACGGTTTTGCCCGGCAGCCATTCAAGCGTGCCATGGGCGCCGACATGGACCAGCGCGTGGACGCCGAGCGACTTGCGCAGCCAGAGGCCGAAGGCGATCAGCGCATGGCGCGGGGGCAGCGTCGGGTCGTGGTAGTCGGCGCGGCGGTCGACGGAGCGGCCGCGGTCGGGGGCGAGGGCGATGGTGACGTTGCCGAAGGTGGCGGCGCGGAAGGGGAAGCTTCCGCGCAAACCTGTTTCGTCTTCCGCTTTGCCCCAAGCGGCTTCGACCGCAGTAATTGCCGCAGTCGGCAACTCCGTCGAGAAGGCAATGTAGTTATCTAAGGCCAATCCAGTATCGCTGGCTTCCAGCAAATCCAGCAACCCACGCGGCGTCTGCGGAATCCCCTCAATCACATAGCCCTGCTCCTTCAGGTCATGCAGCATGGCGAGCACGCTGGACGGCACGTCGAGGCCGACGGCATAGCCGGTTCGACCAGGAGCGCTAGGGTAATCCGGGATTAGGATGGCCAGCTTGCGCCCGGCGCGGGGTGTCTCCTGCAACTTGATGAAGGCCGCGACGCGGTCAGCGACCTGCGCCACGCGATCCGGTTCCGGCCGGTTGGCGAAGGCGCGGTGGCCGAGTGCGGGATCGGTCTCGGTCTCGCCCTTGAAGGAAATGGCGCCGGCGAGGACGCGGCCGTCGAGTTCGGGCAGCACGACATGCATGGCGAGGTCGGCGGGTGCCAGGCCACGCTGGTTGTTTTGCCAGATGTCGCGGCGGGTGGTGGCGACGATGACCTGGAAGACAGGCACGCCGGCGCGGTCGAACAGCGTTTCGATGCCGGGTTCGGCGCCTGAGGCGAAAGCGGTCGCGGTGATGATGGCGGCGGGCTTCAGCGCCGTCAGTGCTGTTTCCACGAAGGCGAGGGAGGTTGGGTCCTTGAGGCTGGAGACGAAGATCGGGACTGGGTCGATGCCGCGCTGCCGCAGCGCTTCAACAAGCGCATCGATGGGCGCGACATCGGCGGCCAGCAGCATCGAGCGATAGAACAGGATGGGGATGATAGGAGCGTTGACGTTGTAAGCGCCAGCATTCGATAAGTCCGGCTTCTCCACAACTCCACATCCGGGCACGTAAAAACCAGCTTTCGGCACCACCACCGGGCCGATCACTTCCGCATCCTGTCCCGCCAAGCCCGCCAGCCTGCGCACCAGCGCGCTCATATTCGCCGGGCCGCCCTCGCGGAAATAGTCGAGCAGGCCGTCCAACTCCTCGCGCGGCAGCGTCGAGGCTTCGATCAGGCGCAGATCCTCGTCGCGGCATTCGCCGGGCAGCAGCGCCAGTTTTATGCCGCGTTCGCGGGCGGTCGAGGCAAGCTGGTCGCAGCCGTAGCGCCACCAGTCGTAGCCGCCGAGGATGCGCACGAGGATGATCTTGGCATGGCGGGCGACGCTGTCGACCCAGAGGTCGACGGACATGGGATGGCGCAAGTCGCGCAGTGCGGCCAGCCGCATCGAGGGCAGGCGGTCGGCATCGGTCCTCCACGCCGCCGCCAGTCCGGCGAGGTCGCTGTCGGTGAAGGACAGGGCCACGATATCCGCCGGCGTCTGCCGCAGATCGACCGGCTCGGCGAGGTCGTCGAGCGAGGCGGATGTCGTGGTTAGGATGTGCATCGCAATCCGTGTCCGAAATCAGCCGGCGAGTATACGCTCGATCGCCGGGCGGTTCAGCCCTTTCAGGCCGATGACGACGAGGCGCGAGCGGCGGTCATCCTCAGCGGTCCAGGCGCGGTCATAGTAATGATTGACGCGCGGCCCGACGGCCTGCAGCAAGAGCCGCATCGGCTTGCCGCCGACCTCGACGAAGCCTTTTACGCGCAGCACGTTCTCTTCTTCGGCGACGGTGGCGACGCGCTTTGCCAGCTCGTCCGGATTGGCGATCGAGGCAATGTCGACGATGAACGTGTCGAAGTCGTCATGCTCGTGGTCGAATGCGCCGTCATGATGGGACTTGCGGTTTTCGATGTCGTCCTCGACGGCCAGACCGAGCCCGAGCAGCACGGAGGGATCGACCTTGCCATGCGAGGTCGGCACGATCTTCACTGCGCGGGCGGAGTGTTCGCCAACGATGGCATTGGCGCGGGCGGTGCCGGCGGCGTCCATCAGGTCGCTCTTCGACAGGATGATCAGGTCGGCGCAGGCGATCTGGTCCTCGAACACTTCTTCCACCGGATCGTCGTGGTCGAGCGTCTCGTCCCCGGCGCGCTGCGCCTGGAGGGCCTCCATGTCGTTGGCGACGCGGCCTTCGGCCAATGCCGGTCCGTCGACCACGGCGATGACGCCATCGACGGTCACCCGGCTTTTCACGCTGGGCCACTGAAAGGCCTGGACCAGCGGCTTGGGCAGTGCCAGGCCCGAGGTTTCGATCAGGATATGGTCGACCCTCGGCGTCAGCGACAGGATTTGGTCGAGCGCCGGGACGAAGTCGTCGGCGACAGTGCAGCAGATACAGCCATTGGCCAGTTCGACGATGTTTTCCTCGGGGCAGGTGTCGATACCGCATCCCTTGAGGATCTCGCCATCGATGCCGATGTCGCCGAATTCGTTGACGATGATGGCGATGCGCTTGCCGCCGGCGTTTTCCAGGAGATGGCGGACCAGCGTCGTCTTGCCGGCGCCGAGGAAGCCAGTGACGACGGTGCAGGGAACGCGGGATACGGAAGTGGTCATGGTCAATCCTTCAGCATGTCGATGGGTGGAATGCGGGCCACGAGGCCGCGCTTGAGGCTATCGGGGCGGCCACGCCACGGGATCAGGCCATCTTTCGAGGTGGCGAAGAGCTTTGCGCCTGTCACGAGGTCGGCGCCGCTGGTCGCGGTCAGGTCGCCGAAGACATAGCTCCAGCAACCGTCGCGCAGGATCGCGGCGCTGAGGCGCCGCTTGCAATTGCCAAGGCATTCGACGCTGCGGATGCGGATATCGTCGCCAGCGGCGGCGCGGCGCGTGTCGTCCGTCAGCAACTCGCCGGCGCGGGGATGAGCGTCGGAGCCGGTCTCATTGCGGCAGGAGCCGCAGACGATGATGGTGACGCCGGCCAAGGCATCATCATGGCCGGACGAAATATCCGCTGTGCCAGCCGAAAAACTGCTGTCGTGGTCCAAAGATCGGGCTCCTTGCCCGGAAACCCGCCGGGCGATCGGATTCTACAGTCGCAGACGGCAGGTCTCCTGGCTCGCGAGTCATCGCCTTGGGTAGCCGCCTTCCCGGGAATTCCCAGTGGTTTTCGGCCTTGGCTCTTCGCTTACAGTTGCGGGGACAGCCGCGGATTTGGGATTTTGCCCCGCACCGCATTCCCTCTTAGCCCTTGCCGTTGCGGGCAAGGGACCATCTGGAACCGGATTTAGGCTTTTGCGGGCGGCGGTGTCAACGCGAGCTTACGACACGGCTATGTCGGCCAGCGCCGCGCCCAAATCGCCGGCAGGCGTCACTTCGATGCGTTCGAGCCCGAGCCAACCTTGCATCTGCTTCAATTCCTCGAACAGCTCCGCAGCGGTTTCAGGCGGCGCACCGGGCTCGGCATAGGCCGCATGGACCCGCAGTATGCTGGCCGGGCGATCGGCCTTGAGGTCGACGCGTGCCACGATCCTGTCGCCGAGCAGGAACGGCAGGACATAATAGCCATACTGCCGCTTGTCGGCAGGTGTGTAGATCTCGATGCGGTAGTGGAAATCGAACAGCCGCTCGGTGCGCGAGCGCTCGAAGACGACCGGATCGAAGGGTGCCAGCAAGGCGCGGGCCTCGACTTTGCGCGGCAGACGGGCGTCCCGGTGAAGATAGGCCGGCTTGTCCCAGCCTTCGACACGCACCGGCAGCAACTCGCCCGTTTCAACCAGTTCCTCCAACCGGCCTTTCATATCGGCCGGCGACAGGCGGAAATAGTCGCGCAAATCGCTTGAAGTCGCCACGCCGTGGGCGCGGGCGGAAATGCGCAGCAATTCGCGGTGCGCGTCCTCAGGCGTCGGCACCGGCAGATCGAGGATCGCCTGCGGCAGCACGCGCTCGGGCAGGTCATAGAAGCGCTCGAAACCGCGGCGGTGCGCCGTGGTGATGCGGCCGGCCCAGAACAGCCATTCGAAGGCGTGTTTGGCATCGCTCCAGCCCCACCAGCCGCCCGAACCTTTCTGGCCCTCCAGCGCGGAAGCGGCGATCGGGCCGCGCTCGGCGACCTCGCGGTAGATCTCTTCGATGTAGGCGGCGTGCTCGCGGCCCCATTTGGCGAGACCCAGATACATTTCCTCGCCCCGCTCGGCGCGCTGCATGCGCCAGCGCATCAGCGGGTATGTCTCGACCGGCAGGAAGGACGCCTCGTGCGCCCAGTATTCGAAAACCGTGCGCTTACGCGTCACGGCCGCGTTGTCGAGCAGCGAGAACGGGTAGGGGCCAAGGCGCGAATAGAGCGGCATATAATGAGCGCGCACCACCGCGCTGACGGAATCGATCTGCAACAGGCCGGTGCGGGAGAGCGTGCGGGCAAAATGCCGGCGGTCGGGCGTGCCGGTCGGGCGAGGATCGAGGAACCCTTGGGCGGCAAGGGCGATGCGCCGGGCCATCGGGAGCGAGATCTTTTCCTTCATGCAGGTATCACTTTGACGTGTTTTGACCGAGGGTCGAATGGCTGATTCCAACCCATGCTAGCAGGGTTTTGGCAGCATTCATGTCAGGAGAGAAAAGTGGAGTAAAAAGCGAAGGAAATCAAACAGGAGCGGATCGGACCAGTTTGCCGCGATATGCCGTCCAGGTCGATGTTTTGAACAAGGTTTGACTTGCTTCGCTGGAAGTGCTGCGCTAACCCTCGCCGCGTTGCAGCATAGGCCCTTAAAACGGTTCAGCGGTTAAACTGTCACGCTTCCGCATTAGGGTCCGGTGCTGTAATCAACGTGGATTGGCGCCAACGGAAAGCCGAGCATGAACGCACTCTTGAGCTCATACCTGCCCATCGTCCTGTTCATAGGCGTGGCGCTGGTTGTCGGCCTGGCGCTGCTGGCCGCGCCCTTCCTGGTGGCCTACCGCAATCCCGATCCCGAAAAGCTTTCCGCCTACGAGTGCGGTTTCAACTCGTTCGACGACGCCCGCATGAAGTTCGACATCCGTTTCTACCTGGTGTCGATCCTGTTCATCATCTTCGACCTGGAAGTAGCCTTCCTGTTTCCGTGGGCGGTGTCGTTTTCGAAGATCGGCATGCTCGGTTTCTGGTCGATGATGGTTTTTTTGGCGGTGCTGACCATCGGCT
>NZ_RZRR01000292.1:0-5835 GCF_003998555.1 Mesorhizobium sp. M7A.F.Ca.CA.002.09.1.1
TGCTCGCGGTGCTGCTCGACCTCAAATGGCGCGGGCTCTTGCCGGTCGATCTTCTGGCCTGCAATCTCGACCAGGGCCAACCGAATTTCCCCAAACATATCCTGCCGGACTATCTCGACAGCCACGGCATTGCGCACCGGATCGAATATCAGGACACCTATTCCGTCGTCACCGACAAGCTGCCGGCGGGCAGCACCTATTGCTCGCTCTGCTCGCGTCTCAGGCGCGGCCATCTCTACCGCATTGCACGCGAGGAGGGGTGCTCGGCGCTGGTGCTCGGCCATCATCGCGAGGACATTCTCGAGACCTTCTTCATGAACCTCTTCCATGGCGGGCGTCTCGCCGCCATGCCGCCAAAACTGCTCAATGACGAAGGCGACGTCATGGTGCTGCGGCCCTTGAGCTATTGCGCCGAGGTCGATCTGGAAAAATTCGCTGCCGCCATGCGATTCCCGATCATTCCCTGCGATCTCTGCGGCAGCCAGGAAGGTCTTCAGCGCAATGCCATGAAGGCGATGCTCGAGGACCTGGAAAAGCGCATGCCGGGCCGCAAGGATACGATGCTGCGCGCGCTGTCGAACAGCAGGCCATCGCATCTGCTCGACAGAAAGCTGTTCGATTTCGCTGCCCTCAAGACCCTCACCACAAGGCAAGCCGATGACATTTGACGACACCGCGATCGACTGGCTGGCCGGCATTCTGGCCGAGGCGGCACTGGCCGAGATCATGCCGCGCTTTCGCCGGTTGGGCGATGGCGATGTCAGGCAGAAGACGTCGGCCGCCGACCTGGTGACCGAAGCCGACGTCAATGCCGAGCGGCTGATCACCGCGCGGCTGCGCGAGCGGTATCCCTCAGCGATGGTCGTCGGCGAGGAGGCCTGTTCCGACAATCCAGCGCTTTTAAACGGGTTGGGCGATGCCGATCTGGCCTTCGTCATCGACCCGGTCGACGGTACTTTCAATTTCGCCTCCGGCGTGCCGCTGTTCGGCGTCATGCTGGCGGTCGTGGTCAAGGGCGAGACCGTCGCCGGCATCATCCACGATCCCGTCGGCAAGGACTGGCTGATTGGCGCCAGGGGTGCCGGCAGCCATATCCGGCATGCGCACGGCAGCATCGAGAAGGTGCATGTAGCGGTACCCGCGCCGATCTCGGAGATGACCGGCTCTGTCTCCTGGCAATATATGGCCGAGCCGGAACGGACACGGCTGGCGCGCAACCAGACCAAGATCCTGTCGCAGTTCGCCTATCGCTGCGCCGCGCACGAATACCGCCTGCTGGCGAGCGGCCATGCCCACTTCGTCGTCTACAACAAGCTGATGCCGTGGGACCACCTGGCCGGCGTGCTGATCCATGCCGAGGCCGGCGGCCATGCGGCGCGCTTCGACGGCAGCGCCTATCTGCCCTCGCATCTCGGCGGCGGCCTGCTTGTCGCGCCAGACAAGGAAAGCTGGCACGAATTGCGCCGCGAGCTCTGGGCGCAGTAGGATCGATTGCTGCGTTAGCCGAAAGCAGTACAATCTCGCGCAAATCCGGAGGCTCTCGAATGAAACCTCGGTTTGCATTTGTCGCGGCGGCTCTTGCCGCCGGTCTGTTCGCCAGTTCCCTGGAAGCAAGGTCGCAAGAGCGCAGCTGTCGCAGTACCGATCCCGTCGACACGATAAAGGAGATGTCGGACGCGATCTATGCCTGCTGGAAGCCGCCACCCGGAACCGCGGGCATGTCCCTCACGCTGCGGTTCTCGCTTCGCCGCAACGGCACGCTGATCGGCAAACCTCGCGCCACATATTCCGATCTGGGAACCGATGCCCAGCGCAGCCGGGCCTTCGTGGCATCCATCCTCAGGGCACTCGATGACGCTCTGCCATTGCACTTTTCGGACAGCATGGGCGAAGCAATTGCGGGGCGCATGCTTGCCCCTCGGTTCACGGCAGCCCTTGAAGGTGCGTCCTAATGCAAGTCGGTGATGTGCCCTGAAACGGGCGGGTTCTGTGGCTGGAACATCTTGCCGCGCTCGGCGATGAAGATCATCAGCAGCGCGGCGACCGAGACGCTGCAGAAGCCGGCGGCCAGCGGCGTCACCGTGCCGTTGAAGGCCTGGCCGATCAGCGTACCGAGAATGCCGCCGAGAAACGTCTGCATGAAACCGAGGATCGACGAAGCCGTGCCGGCCAGTTGGCCGAGCGGCTCCATGGCCAGCGCGTTGAAGTTCGCGCCGAGCGCACCGAATGGAAGCATGGCGCAGGCAAAGAAGGTGATGAACAGCCAGAGCGGCATCTTCATCTCCAGCGAAATCACCAGCCAGGCAAGGCTGATGACCAGGAACAGCAGCAACGCACTCTGCGACAGGCGGCGCATGCCGATGCGACCGACAAGGCGCGAGTTCAGAAAGTTGGAGAAGGCGAGCACGCCCGCAACCCCGGCAAAGATGACCGGGAACATCTCGCCGACTTTGAAAATGTCGACATAGATCTGCTGCGCCGAAGCGATGAAGCCAAACATGGCGCCGAAAATGAAGGTGCTGGCGAAGGCATAGCAGATCGCAATGCGGTTGGTGAGAACGATACGAAACCCGCCGACAATGGAGTTGAGCGTCAGCGGCCGGCGATGTTCGGGATGCAGCGTTTCAGGAAGGCGCAGCAGCGACCAGGCCGAGACGAGCAGCGCACCGACGGCCATGGTGACGAAGATCCAATGCCAGGTCGCAAACAGCATGATAAATTGGCCGATGCCGGGAGCAATGACCGGTATCGCCATGAACACCATGAAGATCAGCGACATCACCTCGGCCATGCGCCGGCCGTCGAACGTATCGCGCACGATCGAGACCGCGATGACACGAGTGGCGGCTGCACCGATGCCTTGCACGGCCCGGCACAGCAGAAGTGTTTCAAAGCTTGGTGCAACGGCGGCGGCCGCAGCCGCGGCGACATAAATCACCAGCCCGGCGACCAGTGGTGCGCGACGTCCGAAGCGATCCGAGATCGGCCCGAAGAACAGCTGCCCGCCACCGAAGCCCAGAATGTAGGCCGTTATGACGTACTGCCGGTGGTTTTCATTTTCGACGCCGAGCGAGGCGCCGATCTGCTGCAGAGCCGGCAGCATGATATCGATGGCCAGCGAGTTCAGCGCCATCAGTGCCGCGCACAGAGCGATGAACTCCCAGCGCGGAATGGGCAGTTTGCTTGCCGATTGCGGCGCTGGTTTTGGCTGGTCCACGGCAAGTCCGATCTTTCAAACGAAAATGCGCCGGCGGGCCGGCGCATTGGCTCGTCCTGGTCCTGGGGTCAGGACATGAAAATTGCCGAGGTGAGGTTGCCCCGGTGCCTGGTGCTCGATGCCCGAAAATCAACGTCGATTTCGGGCATGCACAAAACAGAAATCAGGCGGCGCCTTTGACGCTGACGCCCTTCTCGACGAGGAACGTCTGCAGCTCGCCCGCCTGGAACATCTCGCGCACGATGTCGCAACCGCCGACGAATTCTCCCTTGACGTAGAGCTGAGGGATCGTCGGCCAGTTGGAGTATTCCTTGATGCCCTGGCGCAGTTCAGCCGAGTCCAGGACGTTCACGCCTTTGTAGTCGGCGCCGATATAGTCGAGGATCTGGACGACCTGGCCGGAAAATCCGCATTGCGGGAAACCAGGTGTGCCCTTCATGAAAAGGACGACGTCGTTGCCCTTCACTTCATTGTCAATGTAGTCGTTGATGCTGCTCATGGAATATCCTTTCCCGCCTGTGGGAGTCAGGCTCGAAACATACCCTTCAAATAAACCCAACGATTGCTCGAAACAAGACGTTAGCCGCGCCGTGGCTGAAATGGCGCAAAGGATGAGCCGTGTTGGGCCAAGCGCTAAGGGTCAGTCGGGAACGCTGGTCTGCAGCGCCAATGCGTGCAACACGCCGCCCATATTGCCCTTCAGCGCGTCATAGACCATCTGGTGCTGCTGGACGCGGCTCTTGCCGCGAAAGCTCTCGGCCACCACCTCGGCCGCATAGTGGTCGCCGTCGCCGGCGAGATCGCGAATCGTCACCTTGGCGTCCGGAATGCCGTCCTTGATCAGTTTTTCGATGTCGTGGGCATCCATTGCCATGGCAAAATCCTGTTTCGAGCGGCCGGTAGCCGGCCATAAGATGAGAGTCGGGTGAGCCTAAAGCCTTTCCGGTCCGGATTGAAGCCGTTCTGTCCCGCCAACGGCCACACGGCTTCAGAGAAAGACTAGGCCGGTGGGCTTGCTTCATCCTCGGCAACGTCCTCGCGTGTCGAGAAAGCGCGGCCAAGGCTGAAGGCAAGCACATAGAGCGGCGCGTTGAGCAGCAGGCTGACAATGGGGAGATAGCTCGTCATTTGCCAAGCCGGCGAGAAGAACCCTTGGCCATGGCCGTCGCAGATGAGCGACGAGCCGTACTCCCACAACGCGCCCACGACCACCGTGCCGGCGAAAAGCTTGACGCAGGTGACGATGTGCCTTGCCCGTGCCGGATCCGGGAAAAGGCGGCCCCAGAGCACCAGGCAGATGATCGGGACCGCGTAGAGGAGGTTCTGCAGCGCCAGCATCGGGACGGCGCCGTTCGCCGCGGCAAGGAACTCCGCACGTGTTTCCAGCCGCATACAAACCTCGCTCGAGGTTGTCGACAGCAGGAAAAAGACGAACGGTCCCAGGAACCAGAAGAAGAACAGCGACGGCCAGAAAACGACTGCAAGCAGCGCCCGGGCAGCCAGTGTGGTCAACTAGCCTGATCCATGAAGCGCGGGAACCAGCCTTCGTGAGCCGAGGAGAGTTCGCTGACCGGGATTGCCCTGGCGTCGCCAAGCTTCAGCGCGCTGCCGCCTGTGGAGCCGATCCACGGCGCGAAGATGCCAAGCTCGCCCTGCTGCTTGCGAATGGCGTCCCATTCGTCACCATGCGGGTCGATCGACAGCGTCAGCAGATAACGGCCCTGATCCTCGCCGAACCAGACCGGGATCGGGTCGGTGCCGACAAGGCCGGGAACGGTGGCGCCGATGCCGGACGCCATCACCATTTCGGCTAAAGCCACCGCGATACCGCCATCGGAAACGTCATGCGCCGCCGTGACGATGCCGGAGGCGATGAGCGCGCGCACATGGTCGCCGACGCGCTTTTCATGCTCGAGGTCGACCGGCGGCGGCGGTCCATCCGTGCGGCCGTGTATGTCCCTGAAATAGACCGATTGCCCGAGATGCGTTCCCCAGGACGCCGGCGCGCCGACCAGCAGGATCATTTGGCCCTCGGCCGCAAAGCCGGCCCGCACCATCTTCGACCAATCGGCGATCAGGCCGACGCCGCCGATGGTCGGGGTGGGCAGGATGCCCTGGCCGTTGGTCTCGTTGTAGAGCGAGACATTGCCGGAGACGATCGGGAATTCGAGCGCACGACAGGCGTCGCCGATGCCCTTCACGGCACCGACCAGCTGGCCCATGATCTCGGGCCGTTCCGGGTTGCCGAAATTGAGGTTGTCGGTTGCGGCCAGCGGCAGAGCGCCGGTGGCGGTCAAGTTGCGCCAGCATTCGGCCACCGCCTGCTTGCCGCCCTCGTAAGGGTCGGCCTCGCAATAGCGCGGCGTCACGTCGGACGAGAAGGCGAGCGCCTTGGTCGCATGGCCTTCGACCCGCACCACGCCGGCATCGCCGCCTGGAAGCTGCAGCGAATTGCCCTGGATCAGCGTGTCATACTGCTCCCACACCCAGCGGCGCGAAGACAGGTCGGGACCGCCGAGCAGCTTCAGGAGCGCGTCTGCAACATCGGCTTGCGGAACATCATTGGCGGCCAGCGGCGCCGGCTTCTTCGGTTCGATCCACGGCCGGTCATATTCCGG
>NZ_RZRR01000293.1:0-5811 GCF_003998555.1 Mesorhizobium sp. M7A.F.Ca.CA.002.09.1.1
ACATTGGCGAGCGAGGTGCCGAGGAACGTCATCATCAGGGTGGTGATGATCTCGTTGACGCCCTGATAGGCACGCAGCAGCGCCGGCACCAGCGACCAGATCATCGCCACCACCATGGCGATGAGGAACGAGCAGACCAGCGCCAGCCAGGCTGGCATGATCTGCACGAACACGGGAGCGCTGGCAGCCGCCGTCACCGCGCCAAGCAGGAACTGGCCGTCGCCGCCCAGATTCCACATGCCGGCGCGAAAGGCGACGATCAGGCCGGCGGCGAGAAACAGCAGCGGCGCCATGCGCGTCAGTGTCTGCTGGATGCCGAGCGGCGAGAACAGTCCCTTCTCCAGCACGAAGCCATAATAGGCCAGCGGGTCGACGCCGACGGCAAGCAGGATACAGCCGGCTATGACCAGCGCGATAAGGATCGGGCCGAGCGTCATCAGCAGCCGATGCAGGATGTCGCGGCGCGTCGCTGCCCCGCTCGTGGCATCGAGTGCGGTGGCGCTGACCGTGGGTGCGGTGTCGATGCTCATGCGGCAAGTCCGATCATCAGGCGACCGACCTTTGTGCGGGCGTCGTCTACGTTCTCGACGGTGCCGACCAAAGCGCCGTCGGCGATGACGGCGATGCGGTCGCACATACCAAGCAATTCCTCGAGGTCGGTGGAGATCAGCAGCACGGCAAGGCCACGCGCCGCCGTATCGCGAATGCGCTGGCGCGACGCCAATGTGTTGGTGAGATCGAGCCCATAGGTCGGCTTGTTGAAGATCACCACCTTGGCGCCTTCAGCCAGTTCCCTTGCCAGAAGCACCTTCTGGATGTTGCCGCCGGACAGCCGCGCGACGGGCGTCTTCAGGCTCGGCGTGCGCACGTCGTATTCGCGCACGAGCTGCGCGGCGCGCTTGTCGATCTCCGCGCGCTGCTCGACGCCGTTGCGCCAGAACGGGGCCGCGCCGACCTGCTTGAGGAAGAAATTGATCGAGACCGGGAAGGTGCCGACAGTGCCCTCGCCCAGTCGGTCGTCGGTCAGGTAGCGAAGGCCGCGCCGGCGGCGCTCGCCGACGCTCAGCGTCTCGATGGCGGCGCCGTCCAGCCGCACCGAGCCGCTTGTGGCTGTACGCTGGCCGGCCAGCGCTTCCGCCAGCTGCTTCTGGCCGTTGCCGTCGATGCCGGCTATGCCGAGGATCTCGCCCGGGCGGATGTCGAAGGAGATCGACGACAGGCCCGGCGCATTGTCCGTCGCCGCTACCGCCAGGTCCGTCACCTGAAGCAGCGGGGCAGCGCCGGCGCGGGCAGTGCGGACAGGACGCTCGACGGCTTCCGGGTCATCCTTCTGCTTGCCGAACATCAATTCCACGATCTCCGAGACGATCTCCTGTTCGCCCAGCGTGCGAAACCGCTCGGGTGGAATCTCGCCGACCTTGCGGCCAAGCTTCAGCACCGAGATGCGGTCGCCGAAGGCAGCCGCCTCCTTGAGCTTGTGGGTGATGAAGACGATCGCAAGGCCCTGCTCGACAAGGCGGCGCATCAGCGCGCCCAGTTCGTCGATACCTTTCGGCGTCAGCATGGAGGTGGACTCGTCAAGGATGAGCAGCCGGCTGTTGCGCAGCATCGCGCGCAGGATCTCGACCTGCTGCTGCTCGCCGAGCGACAACTCCGATACCTTGGCTTGAAGCTTGACGGTGATGCCGAGCGTGCCGGTGATCTCGGCGACGCGCGCCGCCAGTTCCTCGGTCCTGGGGCGCTGCCACCACGGCCCGCCAAGCAGGAGGTTCTCCGCCACCGTCAGCGTCGGCACCAGCATCATGTGCTGGAATACGGTGCCTATGCCGAGTGCCAGCGCATGGCGTGGCGAGGTGATCGGCGTCGGTTTGCCGTCGACCAGTATGCGTCCTTCGTCAGGCTGCTGCAGGCCGGACAACATGCCGATCAATGTCGATTTTCCAGCGCCGTTCTCGCCCAGCAGCACATGCACTTCGCCCGGGCGGATCGACAGGTCGACGCTGTCATTGGCAACGATGCCGGGGAACCGTTTGGTCACGCCTTCAAGCGCGACGATGTCGCGCCCGGCAACGGACGATGAAGAAAAACCGCTCATGAAGCCCAGCACCAAAAAACAGGAATCGTCCGGAGGGGTGAACGGATCACCCCTCCGGCAGCCGACCATGATCGCCTTACTGGGCGACGCTGGTCATCAGTGCCCTTACGGCGGCCGCGTCATAGACCGGCTCGACCTTGATCTTGCCGGAAATGACGTCCTCGCGCAGCGCCTGGATTTCCGTCCAGACATTGTCCGGGATCGCAGCGGTCTTCAGCAACTTGACCGAGTCGTCCTTGAGGCCGATCGTATAGTGTTTGGTGCCGAACGTGTCCGCCTTCAGGTCGGCAATCATCGCCGCATAGACCGGCTCGATATTCCACACCACCGACGACAGCAGGAAGCCCTTGTCGATCGGTGACTTGTCGCCGATGACGTCGATGAAATAGACCTTGCCGCCATCGGCTGCCTTGGTCGTCTCGACCGCCTGCAGCATGCCGAAGCTCGAACCGTTGCCTTGGCCGAAGATGATGTCGGCGCCCGATGCGATCACGCTTTCGGTGACGCGCTTGCCGCCGGCCGCATCGCTGTAGGCGGCCGGGCCGATCACCGCGTAGGTGATCTTGACGTCCGGGTTCTCCGCCTTCACGCCTTGCGCGAACGCCGCCGACTGCGAATTCCACGATGGCGGTTCGCCCGACACCACGATGCCGACCGACTTGGAACGCGACACCTTGGCGGCGAGACGGCCGGCGAGATAGGCGCCCTCGTGGCCGCTCAGCGTATAGTCGGCGACAAGGCCCTTCTCCAGGCCGGCTGGCGTGTCGACGATTGCCACCGGAACTTTCAATTCCTTGGCGATTTCAGGCGCCGAGGTGTTGTAGCCGCTGGCATGCGCGATCAGCAGGCTGGCGCCGTCGGAGGCAAGTTCCCGCAAGGTCGGGCGAACATCGCCATAGCCGAGGCCCTGGGCCACGACCACTTCGACGCCGGCGGCCTTGCCAGCCGCCTTGGCGGCATCGATGCCTTGCTGGTTCCAGCCGTAGTCCGTGCCTTCTTCGGGCGTCAGGATGGCGATCGACTTGACCTCGCCGGCAAGCGCGCCGCTAATCAAGACACCGACTAATATAACTGCACTTACACTGCTCTTAAGAAGCTTTAACATGTTACCCTCTCTGTTGTTTCACCAATCAATATTCTTATTGTTATTGCGCGAAAGCGAGATAGACTGCCTAGGAAAAATTACATTGTGGAGCTCAGGCAAAGTGAAGATCCGTTATGCCCTTCCGGTGATGCTGGCGTTATCGTCCTTCGCCAACGCGGTTGAGTTGCACCATGTCGTCGTCCGCACCGGCACTGACGGGCTCGACATGGTTCCGTTGACGATTTCGAATGCGGGCAGCGAAGGCCTCTCCTGCAACGCCGACTTCGCCCACTGGTATTCGGCCGGGATCGCAACGATCGAGCCGGGCAAGAAGACCCGCGTCGAGCTCTGGTTCGATGCGAAGACCGGCACGTTCACGATCCTCAACGACAAGCGCGAGAACCTGCCCGTCGAGCGGCTGTGGTGCGGTCTGGCGAGCCGAGCATATGCCACCCGCGTGCAGATCACGCTCGACCGCACCGATGCGGCGAAAGGCGAGCGCGATGTGTCCTGCGCCATGGCGCAGGACAGCCTGGCCTGCCGGTAGGCGCTCATTCCCGCGTCCGTTCGAACATCGCGAGCCTCTTATTCCTTTGCCAGGAACGCGTCGGTGAAGACGTCGTCCGCCGACAGAGCCGCCTTGAGCACGCCCTGGTCCGTCAGCGTCTTTAGGGTCTCCTCCCACTGCGTCTTCGTCATCCAGCCGAGACCGTGTTCCTTGGTGTCCGGGCTGGTGAACGTCGAGGCGATGTCGGCATTGATCTGCGCCAGCAGTACGTCCTTCTTGTCCGCATAGCCGGGCGCTGCCTTGGCGGTGATCTCGGCGGCCTCTTCCGGATGAGCCACGACATAGTCGAAGGCCTCCCTATATGCCTTGACGAAGCGGCGCACGACGTCCGGCTTGTCCTTGATCATCGCCTGCGAGGTGAACAGGCCGGAGCCATAGGCTTTCCACCCATAGTCCGCCCCCATCATGATGCTGAGCGAGCCCGGGCCCCCGGCCTTCGCTTCCAGTTCGGGAACCTCCGCATCGATATAGCCGACGACCGTCTGAACCCGGCCAAGCAGCAAATAGCTTTCATAGGGAGGCGAGACGCTGTTCAGCGTCATGTCCTTTTCGGTCAGGCCATTGGCGGCCAGGAAGCCTTTGAAGAAGATGTAGGTGGAACCGGCCGGATGAATGCCGATGGTCAGTCCCTTGAGGTCGGACGGCTTGGTGAGCTTCAGCGTCTTGGCCAGCGAAATGATCCCCAGCGGCGAGTGCTGATTGACGGCTGCCAGCGCCACGACCGGGACATTCTGCGACCGTGCGACGGCAAGCGTGGGAAGATCGCCGAACCCGAAATCCGCGTTCTCATTGCCCACCAGCCGCATCGCGTCCGGCGAGCCGGATCCCTTGCGGATCTCGGCCACATCGATGTCGTTCTTGGCGAAGAAGCCCTTTTCCTTGCCGACGAAGAACATGGCGTGATTGCCGCGCACGACCCAGTCGAGCTGGACGTTGACCTTGTCCGCCGCCAGAGCCGCGCTGGAGAAGCCGAGTGCCGTGACAAACGCCGCGAAGGTAGCGGCCTTGATAAGTGAGCGTCTCAGCATTTTTGTTCCCTTTTATGAATTTGGTTGATCGAGCGGGCCTAGGATTGGCTGAATTTCGGCGCCCACGGCACCACGATGCGTTCTAGGATTTCGGCGGCGTAGTAGAAGGCGATGCCAAGCACGGAAACGAGCAGCAGCGCTGCGAAGACCAGCGCCGTGTCGAGCTGGGTCGACGCGAACTGGATGACGTAGCCGAGACCGTCCGACGCCCCGGCGAACTCACCGACGATGGCGCCGATCACGCTCAACGTGGCGGCGATCTTGGTTCCGGCCATCAGGTTCGGCAGCGAGTGCGGAACGCGGATCCTGAACAGGATCTGCGTCGGGCTGGCCCCGACGGAATTCATCAGCGACAGCAGCGAGCGGTCGACCGATTGCATGCCCGCCAGCATGGAGAGCGTCACCGGAAAGAAGGCGATGACCAGGATCAGGCCGATCTTGGGCGCCAGCCCATAGCCGAACCAGAGGATGAAGATCGGCGCGAGGGCGACTTTCGGCACGTTCTGGAACAGCACCACCAGTGGATACAGCGCGCGTCCCAACCAATCGAAGCGCACGATGACCAGCGCAATGGCAATGCCGACCACGACCGAGACCAGGAAGCCGAACAGGATCTCGCCCGCCGTCACCAGCGTCGCCTGCATCAGCGTGCCCCATTGCGCCACCAGCGACTTCGCGATTTCGGACGGGGCGGGAATGATGAAGGCGGATATGGCAAAGATCCGCACCGCGGCTTCCCACAGCACGATCGTCACCAGCAGGAGGATGACAGCCGGCAGCCAGCTGCCGGTCGCCGCACTCCAGCTGGAGGCGAGGCGCGGCTCGGAAAGGTCGATTATGGGTTGGTCGCTCAAGACGCGCCTCCCGGTTGATGGCTGGAGCGCAGCATCGTTCGCAACTGGACCACCAGCCTGACGAACTCCGGATCTTCGGTGACCGACAGGTCGCGCGGGTAAGGCAGCGCAATGTCGAGGCTCTCGGTGATCCGTCCCGGCTTGATCCCCAGCACATGAACATGGCGCGACAGATGGATGGC
>NZ_RZRR01000294.1:0-5800 GCF_003998555.1 Mesorhizobium sp. M7A.F.Ca.CA.002.09.1.1
GCTTCAAGGTGCTGGCCACCTCAGGCACCGCCCGCTTCCTCGCCGAAAACGGCGTCGACGCCCAGAAGATCAACAAAGTGCTGGAAGGCCGCCCCCACATCGAAGACGCCATCCGCAACCGCCAGGTGCAGATCGTCTTCAACACCACGGACGGCCAGAAGGCAGTGTCGGACTCGAAGTCGCTGCGGCGGGCGACGCTGATGCAGAAGGTGCCGTATTATACGACGCTATCGGGCGCGGCTGCGGTGGCGGAAGCGATTGCGGCACTGAAGGCGGGGAGCCTCGAGGTCAGGCCGCTGCAGGAGTATTTTGCGTAAGGATTGGTGAACTGCTGTCGGCAGTTCTCGCTTTCAAATTGCTCGCCGCAGCCAAATGATATCCGGATTATACCAGCATCTAAAATAGTGCACTCCGACGGTTAGTAAAGGGTCGGATACAGTAGACAGCCCCCGAGACGTCACGTACGCTAACAGCCAAAAGGCGGGGGGACCAAAAAATGAATCCAGTAATTCGCGCTCAAGTCAAGGATTACGCAAAATCCACGAGCATCGAGTCGGCAAGTCTTAGTGATCAATTCGAAATTTACTCGATATTTGCGACTCTAATCGGTCTGTTGGCCGAGTCCGCAGATGCCAACGATGTCCATTTGACAGGCACGGAGTTCGGTCTCGACGGAGTCGCAATATTAATACAAGGGGAAGTAGTAAAAACACGGATCGAAGCAGAAGATAAGCTCGCCGCGATCAAAAATCCATCGATTGAGTTTGTTTTCTTTCAGTCGAAAACTAGCCCAAGTTACGACTACGGTGACATTTCCAAATTTTTCGATGCTATAACCAGCTTTTTTGATGGCGATTTGCGAGATGAAAGCCCCCAATTGTCGGACTTAACCGAGGCGATGCTCGCGGTATATGAAGGTGTAGTTGGAAAGAAAAATCCTTCGCTAAAAGCGTTCTACATCGCAACCGGAAATTACGAGGAACCTCGGCGCATTGAGTCTTTGAAGAATACATTCACTCGTCAAATGTCTGAAAAAAACATGTTTGACAGAGACAACCTTGACGTAAGTATCGTTGGAGCTCTTCAGCTACAACAATGGTACCGAGCCGCCACAACATCTGTCGAAGCAGAAATTGAATTTACAAAAGCAGTCGTTATGCCAAAAAATAAGAATGTGGACGAGGCATACGTTGGATATCTCGAGGCCAAACAACTAGTTAAGCTATTTACTTTGTTTGACGATAAATTTAACGCAATCGGCATCAATAAATCGGTTTTCGTTGACAATATTAGAGACTACGATCAAAGATCTAAGATTAACCAAGAAATAAAGGTCTCAGTACTTGAGAGCGGTGGTGATGATTTTGCTTTTAGGAATAACGGCGTTACAGTTGTGTCGAAAAGTATAGACCGCACTGGAGATCGATTCCATCTTGAGGACTATCAAATAGTAAATGGGTGTCAAACGAGCAATATTATATACGAATTGATCTTTGGGGAAAGCAAAGGGGCAGCTGAAGATCTAAATCTAATTGACCATATTGCAGTGCCATTCCGCCTGATTGGGTCGAAGAACGATGACTTCGTCGCATCGATCATTATTGGAACGAATAGGCAGAACCCGGTGAAGGAAGAACAATTCTGGGCGCTGAGGCCATTTTTAAAGAGCCTCGAAGAATACGCCAGATCGGTTGAGCCGGAAGAGATCATATATCTTGAACGGCGCGAAAACCAATATCGTGGCCAGCAGGTCGAGCGCGTTAGGATAATTCAGCCATCTTCGATGATGAAGGCCCTGGCTGCCGCGATTTTCTTCCAGCCCAATCGTGCAGCTCGCGACTATCGGGGAATCATGTCGGAGTATGATAGCAAGATATTTAAGGATGATCATGATGTTAGGATCTATCATGCCTGCTGTTATCTCTACTACCGAATTGAGTTCCTCTGGAGAAACCAGCGTATAGATAATAAATATAAGACGTTCCGATTTTATATCATATGTGCCGTCGGTTTAATTGTGACCCGAGGCAGAGACGTCTTTTCCATGAAAAAATCGGAAATAGAAAAAGTAGCGCAGAATATTATTGCATTGAGCAAGAATGAAGAGGCGCTCAAGGCGGTGGTTTATAGAAGCTCAGCGATATTAGACGACAAACTTAAGCAGTTTGGGACGCAGTCCCAGGAGAGGGTTCGGGACGCCATCCGATCAGAGTCGGTTTCTAACGAATTTAGAGAGATGATCCTGACCCAAGACATTCCTGAGGTGAAAAACTACGTTTCATAAGAGGCTGGCGAGTCGTCATGCTCGTTCCTATACTCTCATCACGCCACCGCCACACACTCGATCTCGATATCGAACTCCATCGGCCACGACGCCACCGGCACAAAACTCCGCGCCGGCGGATTGACGCTGAAATACCTGGCATAAACACGGTTGATGGCGTTGTAGAAGCCGGAATTGACGGCGTAGATACGCACCATCACCACATTGTCGAGCGAAGTGCCGGCCGCTTCCAGGCAATGTTTCAGCGCCTTCAGCGACGCCTCGGTCTGCACCTCGATGTCGCCGCGCACCATCTCGCCGGTCACCATATCCACCGGCGGCGTCGCCGAGATGAACACGAAGCCGTTGGCCTTGACCGCTGTCGAGCAGGGAAGGCCGAGCGCCCGCACCTTGGCGGACATGACCGGCACTTCGATGATTTCTTTTTTCATGGCAGTTCTCCCTGAGTTGCAGGGAGCTTATCCCGGCACGGGCGGAACGCCAGCGCCGTTCTTCCCTTCTCCCCTTGTGGGAGAAGGTGGATCGGCGCGATAGCGCCGAGACGGATGAGGGGTGTTCCAGCGGAGTGAGACGTCGGCGTTCCCTGGAACACCCCTCATCCGTCGCCTTCGGCGACACCTTCTCCCACAGGGGGAGAAGGAAGATGCGGCGCTAGAGAAATCCGATGAACCGTCCGGCGAAAAGCACGGACGTCCACAGCAGTATCGAGAGCACAGCCAGGATGGTGCTGCCGGCCAGATCGTCACCACCTCTGGCGAAGCGCAGGAAGGTGAAAAAATTGACGCCGGCGAGAAGGATGAGTGCCATCTTGGCGAGGAAAACCGGCATCGCCGCATAGGTGCTCGCCTTGACCGAAAACAGCAGCGAGCCTGTGACGAGCGCACCCGCGAATGCACTTAATGCAATGCGGCGCAGCAGCGCGACGAATGCGGCTTGCGGCAGCGAACGGAAAGCGCCGCAGATCCTGAGGTCCATGAGAACGACGCTGGTCAACAGCGCGCCGATCGACATGATGTGGAGCGCATTGACTATGGGATAGGCGACGAAGGAAGCCTTCAGCCACCGCGCCAACGCAAGATGCTCAATGCCGGCGAGGAACTCGGCCATTTACGCCGGCGGCACGCGGTCGGGATAGACATCATATGTCTTGCCGTTGACGATGACGCGCACCGCTTTCATGCGCTTTTCGGTCGCCTCGAGCGAGCGGTTGCCGATCGCGGTCACCTCGTCGCCGACCTTGGCCACCTCCTCCGTGAAGCCGGCGGCGATCGTGCGTGATGGCGGCGCCATCTCCACCCGCCAGGCCTCACCCTCCGCGTCGACATCCAGCGTGGCGTGCGGATTGCCGATATAGATGGCCGTGATCTTGCCCTTGAGTTCGAAAAACCCATCCTGTGTCCACGACCAGCCGTGATGGGCATAGGCCGCGGTGCCGGCGGCAAGCATCACGGCCGCCGTCAGCGCGACGCTGCGAATTGCCTTGAACTGCATCGCTCGTCTCCTCGGTTCATCCCGCAGGCACTTGAGAGTAGGACACGGCGCGGCAACGTCAAATCATATCGAGCGAAAGACTGGACCGCCAAGCGCCCGCCCAATCGCCGGCATGACGCCTTGTTAATGACACCCATGCGCGCCACTCTCTCTTTCCTGGCCGTTCTTCCCCTGGGCTGAAGATCGGACTCCCATCGGAAACGAGGCGAACCATGAGCAGCATGAGAGACCGTCAGGAAGGCTTCGAAAAGAAGTTTGCGATGGACGAGGAAACGAAGTTCAGGGCCATGGCGCGCCGCAACAAGCTGCTCGGCCTGTGGGCCGCCGAAAAGCTCGGCAAATCCGGTGCTGACGCCGACGCCTATGCCAAGGAGGTCGTGCACGCGGATTTCGAAGAGGCAGGCGACAACGATGTGTTCCGCAAGGTCCGCGCCGACTTCGACGCGGCGGGCATCGCCCAGTCGGATGGCCAGATACGCACCGCCATGGAAGAGCTGCTGGTGACCGCGGTCGAGCAGATCAGGTCGACCTGAGCGCCGCTCAGCCTTGATCGGTATAGGGCGTGCCGTGCTTAAGGCACAGGGCCATATTGTGGTGTTGGTTGGCCAAGCGGGCTGGCTTCCATCGTAGCGCTCTACGGCGCCCCCCTCTGTCCTGCCGGGCAGGACAGAGGGGGGCGCCATAGTGAACCGCCCTCACCCCTGATGCGCGGCGGCCAGTTCCTTCACGTGTTTTTCGTGCATCTGCAGCGTCGGCAGGGTTTTCTTGGCGAATTCCTTCATTGCCGGGTCGTCGCCGGATTTCGCATAGCCGCTGAACAGCGCGACGGCTTCCTTATGAGCGTTGGTCTGCATCTCGATGTATTTGGCCTGGAATTGATCGCCGCTGGCGCTCTTCAGCTCATCGAGCATCTTCTGCTCCTTGGGCTGCAGGGCCGGACCGGACGGTGCGGTGGCCGAGGTTGTCTGGCCCTGGGCAAGCGCCGCCTTGAATTCCTCGCCGGCCTTGGTGTGATCGGCGATCATCTGTTTGGCGAACGCCTTGACGTCGGCGTCGGTCGCCTGTTGCTCGGCGAGCTTGCTGGACTGGATCTCGAACTCATTGGCGCTCGGCACCGTCTTGATGAAGGTCGAAGTGTCGACCTTCGTCGTGGCGGCGAGCGGCGTGGTCGTGGCGGTCGTGTTCGACTGGGCAAAGGCCGGCGCGCCGGCAAGCAATGCTGCTGCGGTCAGAATGGTAAGCGTCTTCATGGCATGTCTCCGGTTGGAATTGTCCCTCGGACAATCCAACGTCGCTTGGGCACTCCGGTTGCAGATCATGAGGAAGAAGCCTGCGCGTATCGCCTCGATTACCCGAACCGCGGCGGCTGGCCACAACTGCCTTCAGTGGCAGCAAGCTTCGCCATATTGCAGCTGCTCGTTCCAGTTCGGGCGACCTTCCGGCGTGAAATCCATCAGATTCCACAGCGTTTCGCAGGTGCCGAGGCCACGCGGATCCTGACCGGGCTCCGTCGGTGCGAAATCCAGTTCCGAACTCCAGAAATGGCGTATGCCGTCGGGGTCGCGGTGAAACACCGACAGCAGCGGGATCTGTGAGCCGTCGGCCGCCTCCGCATTGTAGTCGCGCTTGAAGCTGTTGGCCGCCGAAGACACCAGCCGCATGTTGCGCCAGCCCCGATCTCGACCGAGCGTGACCAGGTTTTCGAGCGCGGTCTTGCCCACCACCGCGAAATTGAAGCCGGCCGCCTGGAGATGCCCGACCGCGCCGTCGAACTGATCGAGCAATGCCGTGCAGGACGGACATGGCTGGTCCGGTCGGGCGAGCTTCGCCGTGCCGCCGCTGGTCGCCACATCGCGCTTCTCCTGCGGGTGGCGCGGGAACATCATGTTGTAGAGGATCAGGCTGTCCTTGCCGGGCGCGAACAGCTCCGACAGCCTTGTCTTCGCGGGCTTGCCGTGGGCATCCAGTGCGTCGAATTCATAGTCCTGGCGGATCAGCCCGCCCGGCGGCAGCGCGCGCCGGGCC
>NZ_RZRR01000295.1:0-5781 GCF_003998555.1 Mesorhizobium sp. M7A.F.Ca.CA.002.09.1.1
CCGCCGATCCCGTCGAGCATGCCATGCCGGAGCAGGCGGCGGCGCTTGACGGCCAGGCAATCTCCGACGAGAGCTTTGCTGGCCTCGACGATGCCATGGCCGATGTCGACATGGATTTCGACGTTCGCGCGGATGAGCCGATCGCCTTCGACGAGCCGGAAGCGCATGAAGTGCTTGCCGATGCTGCGGACTCAACAAGCGAGATTTCCAACCCTGAAGGCCTGTCGGACGATGCCTTCGACCTGAACTTTGAAGATTCGTTCGCCGAAACGGTCGAAGAGCCGGTCGCCGAAGTTGCTGCCGCTACGATCCAGCCGGCGGCGCCAGAAGCCAATGTCGCGCCGGCGGTGCACGCCCCGATTGCGGACGAACGGAGCCTGGAAGACGAGTTGAATGCGCTGCTGGGCGCCATGACTTCCCGCACGGCGCCGGTGGCCAGCGAGCCTGTCACGGCTCAGCCGGCTGTCGCTGCCCCGCCGCCTGTTGCCCAGCCTGCCGAGGAACCGGCCGACCTTGTCGGCGACCTCGACTGGGATCTTGACGAAACCACGCCTGAGCAGAATCGACATGTTGGCACGGCCCAAGCGGCCGACGCGGATATTGACGATCTTATGCTTGATGAACTCCAGGATCCGGACTCGGACACCATTGGCGATGTCGATTTCGACGATGATGCGTTGGACGCGGCTTTGGCCCAGGGCCTTGATCCGCGTGATGAAGCCGCTCCCCGGGACAATTCGGCGGATTCTTTCGATTGGCTTGCGGAGCGTTCCCAACCGACAGAGCCGACGCGTTCGTGGAGCCGCGTGACGCCGGTTCCGCAGCAGCCGTCATTCAGCACGCAGCCTACGTTTAGCGCTCAGCCGGCCGCTTCGGTGGCATCATCCATGGCCGCAGCGCCGGCAGTCGCCGCCATGACGTCCTATGGTTCGTCCGAGCCGGTCGAAACCTTGGCTCCCGCTGCCCCAGTATCGGCGCCGCAATCGTGCTAGCCGGCGCGTTACGAAGACATGCCCGATGTCGAGACGGTCGATGTGCCCGAGCGTGTCGTGGCGCTGGCGGACGATCTCGATATCCCCGAACTGCACTTCGAGGAAGACCAGCCGGCGTCGCCTGGCTATGACGATCTCGATGCCGAGTTCTCCAGCCTTCTCTCCGAGATGAACGCGGTGGAGGTGACTGCCGCCCCAGCAAGCAACGCGGCCGGCGCGTCTTACGATGATGGCTCCTATGCCGCGGGCTTCAAGCCGGGCTATGACAGCCTCAAGCCGGGCTATGACGGGGTCAAGCCGGGCTATGAGCCGGAAGCGCGAACCTATGCGGCGCGGCCGATGGAAATGTCTGCCCGCGCGGCGCCGCCCACGGGTTATGCCGACGCCTCGGGCTACGACCTCGACAACCTGCCGGGGAGCCAGCCGGCTTCCCAAGCCGATGATTTCACCGTCGATGAACTCGACTACGATCCCGAACTCGACGAGGAGATGGCTGTTCCGGGTCTCGGCGAGCGTGAGGCCGCAAGGCCGTCGCGCGGACGCGGCCTGTTCATCGCCGCGATTGTCGGCGCGGTCGCGGTCGCGGGCGGTCTCGGTGCCTTTGCGCTGTCCTTTGGCGGCAAGGGCGGCAGCGAAGCGCCCGTCATCGTCAAGGCCGACAACGCGCCGATCAAGGTCAAGCCGGAGAATCCGGGCGGTGCCGTGGTGCCGAACCAGGACAACAAGGTCTACGACGCGGTCAGGGGCGCCAAGCCCGCCGAGCCGGTCCAGGAAAAGCTGGTCACCAACACCGAAGAGCCGGTGGACGTGCAGGCGAAGGACCCGGCCCGCGCCATCGATCTTTCGCCGGACCAGAATGCAGCCGGCGCTGGAACCGATGTCGGCAACGCCGCGCCGATGGCCGGCGCTGCTTTGGCCGACAATACGGCGCCAGCTCCCAAGTCCGAGGACCGCATCGCGCAGGTGCTGCAGGATGCAGACAAGGGCACAAATGCCGATGTCGTCGCCATTGCACCGCGCAAGGTGAGGACCATGGTGGTCAAGTCGGACGGTTCGCTGGTGCCGCGTGAAGATCCGGCGGCACCCGCCGCTCCGCAAGTGGCCGCTACCGAGCCGGTCGATCCGGCGCCGCAGCATGTCGCCCCGGCGGCGCAAGCCGATGCCGACCAGACCGGTACCGTGGCGCCTGCCGCCGCCCAGGCGGACGACGAGCCGGCCCTCAAGCCGGTGGCCAAGCCAAAGGCCGAGGCCAAGGCCCAATCGGCCAACACGCCGGCAAAGGTTCCGCTAGCGCCGCAGCGTCCGTCCGACCAGCCGGTCGATGTCGTCGGCGAGGTCAAGCCCGATCAGGTTGCGTCCATCGATCCGGCATCGACCGCGGCAGGCGGTGGCTCGTGGTCGATGCAGATCGCCTCGCAGCCGACCGTCGAAAGCGCCCAGTCCAGTTATCAGGATCTGCAGCGCCGCTATGGCAGCGTGCTTGCCGGGCGTACCGCCAACATCGTCAAGGCCGAGATCGCCGGCAAAGGCACGTTCTACCGCGTGCGCGTTCCGGCCCAGTCACGCAATGACGCGATCAATTTGTGCACCAGCTACAAGGCCGCCGGCGGCAACTGCTTCGTCTCGCGCTAAAGCCGGAGCCAACCGATTGAAAGCCGGCGCGGTCACCGCGCCGGCTTTTTTCATGGGGAAAGCAGATCCGGCGTTGCCGTGGATGAATCCCTGGCGATTCCCTTTGATCGCACAAAGCCCTAAACTGCCGACATGACCGAATCAAAATCCATGATCCTCGGCTGCGCCGGGAAATCGCTCACCCGCGAAGAAATCAATTTCTATCGCAATGAATGCCCGTGGGCCTTCATCCTGTTTGCGCGCAACATCGGCGAGACCGAACAGATCCGCGATCTGGTCGCCGAGATGCGAGACTGCATAGGGCGTCCGGACGCGCTGGTGTTCATCGATCAGGAAGGCGGCCGTGTGCAGCGCTTGCGGCCGCCGCTGGCGCCGAATTATCCCGCCGGCGGCGCGCTGGGCGCGCTGTGGCGCGACGATCATGATGCCGGCGCCCGCGCGGCCTGGCTGATGGCGCGGCTGCATGCTTTCGACCTGTTACGCTACGGCATCACAGCCGATTGCCTGCCGGTGCTCGACGTGCCGATCGAAGGCGCCAGCGATGTCATCGGCGCGCGTGCCTACGGCAAGGACCCGCGACCCGTGATCGAGCTCGGCCGCGCAGCCGCGGAAGGGCTGATATCGGGCGGCGTGCTGCCGGTCATGAAGCATATTCCGGGCCATGGACGTGCCTTTGCCGACACGCATTTTGAACTGCCAGTGGTCAATGCCTCGCTCAGTGATCTGCAGCGGCATGATTTCGCCCCGTTCAAGGAGCTTAGCCATCTGCCGATGGCGATGACTGCGCATGTCGTCTACAGCGCGATCGACCCGAACAATCCGGCGACCACCTCCGGCAAGGTCATCGACGAGATCATCCGGCGCGAAATCGGCTTCGACGGACTGCTGATGAGCGACGACACATCGATGAAGGCACTTTCTGGGGATTTCCCGACAAAGGCGGCCTCGATCCTTGCGGCGGGCTGCGATCTGGTCCTTCACTGCAACGGCGTTTTCGAGGAGATGGCCGGCATCGCATCGCGCACCACGGGGCTTGAGGGCACGTCGCTGGAGCGCGCCAAGCGGGCGCTGACCTATATAAAGGACCGTGACACGGTCGAAGAAACCGAAATACGCGCCGAATTCGCCACCTACTTCGATGCGGTGGCATAGCAAGGGAAAGTGACAGGCAGTGGCGGAGACATTGGAAAGCAAGGCCGCGAAGGCCGCACCGATGGACCGTCTGTGGGCCGAAAATGACGATTCACGCGTCACCGGCGACCCGTCGCTGGTCGTCGACGTGGCCGGCTTCGAAGGTCCGCTCGATCTTCTGCTGCATCTTGCCCGCACCCAGAAAGTCGATCTGGCGCGCATTTCGATCCTGGCGCTGGTCGAGCAATATCTGACCTTTGTCGAGACGGCGAGGGCGCTCAGGCTGGAGCTTGCCGCCGACTATCTGGTGATGGCGGCATGGCTGGCCTTCCTCAAGTCCAAGCTCCTGATCCCCAAGCAGCCAGGCGACGAGGGCGAAAGCGGCGAGGAACTGGCGGCGGTGCTGCAGTTCCGACTGAAGCGGCTGGAAGCCATGCGCGACGCCTCGGCGCGTCTGGTCAACCGCAACCGGCTCGGCCGCGACGTGTTCGCGCGCGGCATGCCGGAAATGGTCATCATCGAAAAGCGCAACGCCTATTCTGCCTCGCTCTACGATCTCTTGACCGCCTATGCCCAGCAGCGCCAGAAGCAGGCGATCAACAATGTGACCATCGCCAGGCGCGGTGTCTGGTCGCTCAAGGACGCGCGCGACATCCTGACCCGCCTTGTGGGAGCCGTGAGCGACTGGACGACGATGGAAAGTTTTCTGATCGCGTACATGACCAGTCCCGAGGAGCGGCGCACGGCGATCGCGAGCTCGTTCGCTGCCACGCTGGAACTGGTGCGCGAAGGCAAGATGGATGTGCGGCAGGATCAGACGTTCGCGCCGATCTACCTGCGCGGCCGAACGCAGACAATCAAGGCAGTCGAGGTGGCATCATGAGCGAACGCGCCAACGCTTCGGTTGTCCCGTTCAAGATCGGCGATGAACCCGACGAGGGCCCGCTTTCCCAGGATCCGGCCGAGCAGCAGCTACAAAACCCGGCCGAGCGACTGCATCTGGCCGAGGCTGTGCGCATGGCCGAGGCGATCGTGTTCGCCAGCGCCGAACCCGTCAGCGAAAAGCAGCTTGCGGCACGCCTGCCGGACGGCATCAACATCGCCCTGGCCATGGCCGAGCTGCAGCAGATCTATGCGCGGCGCGGCGTCAATCTGGTGCGTGTCGGCGATGCCTGGGCGTTCCGCACCGCCGGCGACCTGGCTTTCCTGATGAGCAGGGATACCGTCCAGCAAAGGAAGCTCTCCCGCGCGGCTCTCGAAGTGCTGGCGATCATTGCCTATCACCAGCCGGTGACGCGTGCCGAGATCGAGGACATCCGCGGTGTCGAAACCTCGAAAGGCACGCTCGACACGCTGCTGGAAACGGAATGGGTGCGCATGCGCGGCCGGCGAAAGACACCCGGACGCCCGGTCACCTACGGCACGACGGAGACCTTCCTCGATCATTTCGCGCTGGAAGAGATCCGCGATCTGCCCGGCATGGAGGAACTGAAGGGGGCCGGCCTGCTTTCGGGCCGCATGCCGTCGAATTTCTCCATTCCGCAGCCGCCGGCCGATCCCGATGCATTGACCGACGACGAGGATGCGCTCACCGATATCGATCTCGAGGAACTCGGCCTGCTGACGCCGCGCGTCACGGAAGATTGACTGGCATTGGCGGCCGATCTGTCGAGGATGCGCGGATTCGTAGCGGGGCCGCCGCGTCGAAAATGCGTGACATCCGCCACCCTTTCATAAACTCTGTCGCAGTTGTGTTTGAATCCCAACGCGAAAACGCATAGATCATCGCCAGGGAAAACATTCGAGAGAGATTTGCTATGGGTTCATTTTCGATTTGGCACTGGATGATCGTGCTGGTGATCGTGCTTTTGGTGTTCGGCCGCGGCAAGATTCCCGAGCTGATGGGCGACATGGCCAAGGGCATCAAGAGCTTCAAGAAGGGCATGGCCGACGACGACGTTGCCGAAGACAAGCGCACCGTCGAACATCGTGCCGACGAGACCGTTGCGGCCGCGAAGGAAAAGGC
>NZ_RZRR01000296.1:0-5778 GCF_003998555.1 Mesorhizobium sp. M7A.F.Ca.CA.002.09.1.1
CTGGTCTTCCATTCGCTTGGCGAGGAGAGCATCTCCAAGCTGATGGCGCGGGCGGAGGAGACCGAGGGCAGGGCGCTGCCGCTCGACGACGAGGCGCGGGCCATGCTCATCCGCATGAGCGATGGCGACGGCCGCGCCTCTCTTACCCTGGCAGAGGAAGTCTGGCGAGCAGCCAAGCCCGGCGAGGTCTTCGATTCCGAGGGTCTGCAGCGCATCGTCCAGCGCCGCGCGCCAATCTACGACAAGGGCCAGGACGGCCATTACAATCTGATCTCGGCGCTGCACAAATCGGTACGCGGTTCAGATCCTGACGCGGCTCTCTACTATCTCGCACGCATGTTCGATGCCGGCGAGGATCCGCTCTATCTAGGCCGCCGGCTGGTGCGCATGGCCATGGAAGACATCGGCCTTGCCGACCCGCAGGCGCTTGTCGTCGCCAATGCCGCCAAGGATGCCTACGACTATCTCGGCTCGCCCGAGGGCGAACTCGCCTTTGCCGAGGCCACCGTCTATCTCGCCACCGCGCCCAAATCCAACGCCGTCTACAACGCTTTCAAGGCCGCCACGCGGGCCGCCAAGGAACACGGCTCGCTGCTGCCGCCCAAGCACATCCTCAACGCGCCGACCAAGCTGATGAAAGAGGAGGATTACGGCGCGGGCTACCGCTACGACCATGACGAGCCGGATGCCTTTTCGGGGCAGGATTATTTTCCGGAGAAGATGGGTCGCCAGACCTTCTATGATCCGCCCGAGCGCGGCTTCGAGCGCGATATCAGGAAGCGGCTCGATTATTGGGCAAAGCTGCGCAAAGAGCGGGAATAGCCGGGTTGCGTGAGGCTATTGACCAGATCCAGCAGGCAGCCAGCCGGCCGCGGTAGCAGGGCCGTTGTGTGGTAACCCAAAAAACCTTATCAAGGCGCACGACCGGGCGGTGGCCATTGCCTTGATTTGGGCACCTCATTCGCAACAGGATCGCGCTTGGCGCGTGGAAAAATGACAAAAAATCTTCGCAAATCCCTTCGCAAATTCGCCATTGCCATCCCGCTTCTCGCCCTTGGCTTCTATTTCATCCCCATCCTGACGACGATCTTCATCGTCTGCGGCCTGATCGACGTGCTGCGCAACGACCGCAAGGATCTGTCGCTGTTCTCAGGCTATTTTCTCGGCAACGGCCTGTTCACCTGGCTGCTTTCGCCGTTCAACCTGCTGGTCGACCTCTTGTGCTACAGAAATCCTGGCGTGTGGAAGCTGGAGCAGTTTCCCGCCGACTATCAGCGCGAGGTCAACGAGGTCCTGGACATCTTCAAGGCGCGCAAGGATGAGATCATCGCCGATATCGATGCCAATTTCGGCGCCGGCCGGCGCGGCATGTATGTCTACCAGTGGTACGGCAAGCACAGGATCGACAACGTCGCCGAGTTCAACAAGGATTTCAAATACATCAAGACCATCGCCGTTTCCGTCTTCAGCAAGCGCGAATCGACGTCCTGGCATTTCGGCCCGCTGCGGCTCAGCTTGCGCATCCTCTACAATCTGATCCCGGTGAAGTCGGAGATTTTCGTCGAGTGCGGCAACGTCAAGAATTACTGGTACGACAATCCGCTGTTCATCTTCGACGACACGCTGCTGCATCGCTCGGTCAACGAGTATGACGGCCGCCGCTACTGCGTGTTCATGGACATTATCAGGCCATCGCCGGTTCCCCGCCTCATCGCGGGTATGCTGGCCATCGTCTCGGTGAGCGTCGAGCGCATCAATTCCATGTTCTACAAGAACTGGAAAATGATCGGTTCGACCAAGCCGAAGAATGCCGGGACGACCTGAGCTTTGGAAAATCGGCGCTGCCGGCCCTGCCGGCAGCGTTTGGGTGCTCTGCATGTGAGACTTGGCCAATCCTTGTCGGCCGCTCATGCGCCGGAACGGATCCTGGCTGCATAAACGGTAGTCCGGGCTGGCTTTGATAGTTCTGCCTCTTCTCCTTCTGGCGGCCGCAAGTGACGAAGAACAAATCTCTCGGATTTTGGGCAACGACATATGTGTGCACCGCTCTTGTGGGAATTGCTCTTGCTCTCATCTATGTAGAGCTTGAACAGCCTGTCTATTACTGGGACTTCGCTGCCTATTTCGACACGTTTAGCCGGCAGGGCACGCTCTTGGTTCAGAGCCCTCTCGAGTGGCTCAGCCATTTGAGGACCTCGATCGCCACCGACGACTACAGTGCGGCGATCCTGGTGCCGCTGATGCCGTTTTACATCATTTTTGGCGATTCGAGGTTTTCCTACATCGCCGGAATAGTCGCTGTTTACCTGGTTCCGACCGCTCTTCTCATCGGCAGAACAAGCTATCTGGAGGCGGCGACCGGGACGCCTTCATGCCGAAGCTGGCTCACCGTATGGATTGCGGCCTTTCTCTACACGCCCTTCTGGGCGGCGACGCTTCGTGGGTTGCCGGACATTGCCGGCTGTCTCGCGCTTTGCGCGGCAACCTATTTTCTCTGGAAATCGAGGTTCCTGACCCGTGAACCGGTGATCAGCGGCATGCGTGTCGGCGTATGCCTGTGGTTGGCATTCGTGCTGCGCCGCTGGTATGCTTATCCCGTCATCGGGGTCGGAACTTCCGCGGCCTTCTTCTGTTTTCTGCAGGTCGCGAAAGACCGCGACGTCCCGGCACTCCGCAATGCCGCCGTCGGGGGCCTGTGTGTGATCCTCGTGGTTGTCGGAGCCGCGCTGACCTTCCAGCAACCCCTGGTCCTCAAGATACTGGGAACCAGCTATGGCGACCTTTACAGCGGATACAAGACAAGCTTCGTTTCACAGGTTGACCAGGCAGGATCGCGGCTCAGCTATGTGAACTGGCTGTTGATCGTATTTGGCGCTTACATCTCCATCATACGCCAAAACAGATTTTCCCTGTTCTGTGCCGTTGCTTCGGTACTTACCTTCTTCCTCTTCACCCGCATGCAGGACCCGGATCGCCACCATTCGGTGCCAATGTTTCTTTGGCTTTTTCCTGCCTACGCCCAGGCAATCGTTGCGATCGTTTCGATGCCGGCGCTGAGATCGCGATGGTCGAACGCCGCGATAGCCGTTGCCGCCGTGCTGGCGTTTTTCGGTACTTTTTTCCCAATTGGCCGCCAGGTGCTGTCACCGATCAGCTACGTCTTTGCCAGGGAAGCCACGCTCCCGCTGCAACTCGACAATCTTCCAGAATACAGGCGTCTTATCGATGACCTTCTTGGAAAGATGGGACCTGGGGACCGGTTGTCGGTATTTGCGTCCAGCGGGATCATGAGCGACTCATTGCTCTATGAAATGGACAAGGACCTTTACCCTCGCATCGAGTGGGCTTGTCAGGTCGATAGTCGCGATCGATTCAGACCGGCGGCGTTGTAGTCCAAATACGTTGTCGTGACCGATCCGCCCGTTACCCATCTGCAGCCGGGTGCGCAGCTCTGTGTCTCGATACCGGACCAATACATTGTCGAGGGCAAAGGCATCGGCGCAGCATACAGGCGCATCGCGGCGTACCAGCTGTCCGGCGACGTCAAGGGCTACCTCTACGAACAGGCGCGCCCTATCGGCAAAACGGAGATCGATGACCTCTATAACGAGTTCAGGAAAAAATATCCGGGATGGGCAACGCCTGAGTGGTGACGAGCTCGGCTGGTCCGTGCGGTTGCGCCCACAACGAGGGATTGACCGGGCAGCCCTGCGGGGGCAGTAAACGGTCATGTTCAATCTGTTTCTCGTCTTCCTCGGTGGCGGCATCGGTGCCGGGATTCGTCACCTTACCAACATCGGCGCGCTGCGTTTTGTCGGCCCCAACTATCCCTGGGGCACGATGGCCATCAACGTCATCGGCTCCTTCGCCATGGGGCTGTTCATCGCCTCCATGATGCGCCGTGGCGGATCGAACGAGGTCAGGCTGTTCGTTGCCACCGGCATTCTTGGCGGCTTCACCACCTTCTCAGCCTTTTCGCTCGATTTCGCGACGCTGTGGGAGCGGGGAGCCACGCTGCCTGCGCTGGGTTATGCCCTTGCCAGCGTCATTGGCGCCATTATCGCCCTGTTTCTGGGACTTTGGCTCGCAAGAAGCCTGCCTTAGTGCTATTGCCGCGCCAAGAACAGGCCGAGCTTGGCTCGGGAAACGGATAAGCGACAAAAAACATGGCAGGCGTTGAACAGATCACGGTGGAAGCCGGCGAGGCGGGCATGCGGCTCGACCGCTGGTTCAAGACCCATTTCCCGGGCCTTGGTTTCGGCCATTTGCAGAAGCTTCTGCGCTCCGGCCAGATCCGTGTCGACGGCGGCCGGGTCAAGGCCGACACCCGTGTCGAGCCCGGCCAGATGGTTCGCGTCCCACCGCTCGAGGTTGACAAGAAGGGCGAGAGTGCGCTGACCGGCCACTCGATCCGCAACCAGGGCGATGCCGATGTCCTGTCGAAAATGCTGATCCATGAAGACCCTAAGGTTTTCGTCTTCAACAAGCCGGCGGGCCTTGCGGTGCAGGGCGGCTCGGGCGTCACCCGCAATGTCGACGACATGCTGGAGGCCTGGCGCAACCAGAAGGGCGAGAAGCCCAGACTGGTTCACAGGCTTGACCGCGACACTTCGGGCGTGCTGGTCGTCGCCCGCACCCGACTGGCCGCCATGAAGCTCTCGGAAGCATTTCGCGCCCGCGAGACCAAGAAGACCTATTGGGCGCTGGTCAAGGGCGTGCCGCCCAAGCGCGAGGACAAGATCTCGACCTGGCTGATCAAGGAGCCGACGCCGGACGGTGACCGCGTGCGGGTCGCCGCGCATGGCGAAAAGGGCGCCGACCACGCCGTCTCTTATTACCGGATCATCGAGCAGGCGGCGCAGACGATGACCTGGCTGGAGATGGAGCCTTATACCGGCCGCACCCACCAGCTTCGCGTTCATGCCGCCTACATCGGCTGCCCGATCCTGGGCGATCCGAAATATTTCGAGGCCGACACCAATTGGGACTTTCCCGGGGGCATTCAAAACCGCCTGCATCTGCACGCCCGCCGCATCATCATTCCGCATCCCGACAAGGGCGTCATCGATGTCACGGCGCCAATGCCACCGCATATGCGCCAGAGCTGGAACCTGATCGGCTTCGACGACGCCAGCGCGGAGGACTGATCGTGAGCGGCGCCACCGACGCGCTCGACCGGCGCGACACGGTCGACCTGGCCGCCGCCGCGATCATGGTCGGGCTGACCTTTTCCTGGGGGCTGAATTACGTCGCCGCCAAGATCTCCTACGCTGGCTATGATCCGGTTTTCCTGTCGATCGCGCGCTCGATCATCGGCGGCATGTGTGTCTTTGCCTGGTGCCGGTGGCGCGGCATCGCGCTTTTCACGCGCGACGGGACCTTGCTCGCCGGCATCTTGGTTGGCGCGCTTTTCGGCATCGAGTTCCTTTGCCTCTATGTCGGCCTGGAGCATACGACCGTTGCCCGCAACACGCTGCTGGTCAACACCATGCCGTTCTGGATGCTGCTCGGCGGCCATTTCCTGCTCGGCGAGCAGATCACGTTGAGAAAATTCCTTGGCCTGCTGCTGGCCTTTGCCGGCCTTGCCGCGGTGTTTTCCGACAAGCTTGGCGGCGGCGGAGACATGCTGTTCGGCGATCTGCTGAGCCTTGGCTCCGGATTCTTCTGGGCTTTGACCAACATCCTCATCAAGCGGTCGAAGCTGGTCGAGGCGAGCGCCGAGAAGCTGCTGCTTTACCAGCTCGCCGGGGCAGCGATCGTGGGTGTATTGGTGCTGCC
>NZ_RZRR01000297.1:0-5770 GCF_003998555.1 Mesorhizobium sp. M7A.F.Ca.CA.002.09.1.1
GTCGCGGCCGTTCTCGATCGCGGTGACGGTCAAGGCGCAGGCGGGCAGCACCGGTACGCGCTGGATGTTCGACCATCTGACGCCCGGTTCGCACGTCAAGGCCTATGGGCCGACCGGCGACTTCTCGCTGCACAGCCACCCGGCCGCCAAATACCTGTTCATTTCGGCCGGTTCCGGCGTGACGCCGATGATGTCGATGCTGCGCTGGCTGAACGACTGCGCGCCATGGACCGATGTCGGCTTCGTCAACTGCGCGCGCCGCCCGGAAGAGATCATTTTCCGCAAGGAGCTCGAACTGCTCGGCAGCCGCATGCCTGGGCTGTCGCTCGGCTTCATGATCGAGGAGCGGTCGAGCCGCGAGGGCTGGTTCGGCCATATGGGCCGCATCGACGCGATCCGGCTGCCATTGCTGGCGCCCGATTTCCGCGAGCGCGAGATTTTCTGCTGCGGCCCCGATCCTTTCATGCGCGCCGTGCGCGGCATGCTGGACGCAGCCGGCTTCGACATGGCGAAATACCATCAGGAAAGCTTTGCCGCGCCTGCCGTGGAGGAGATCCCGGCGCCGTTCTCGCCGCCGGCGGAAGACGGCGCCGCTGCCACCGTGGAGGCCGTGACACCGATCCGGTTCTCGCATTCCGATGTCGATGCCGAATGCGTCGCCGGCCAGACCGTGCTGCAGACGGCACGCGCCTCGGGGGTGCGGATTCCCGCCGCCTGCGAGTTCGGCCTGTGCGGCACCTGCAAGGTGAGGAAGGTCGCGGGCGACGTCGAGATGAGCCACAATGGCGGCATCCTCGATCACGAAATCGAAGACGGCTTTATCCTCGCCTGTTGCTCGAAGCCGCTTTCGGCGCTTGAAATCGAGGCGTGACCGGCAGGCACGGTCAGAGGCTGTCCATGCCCGCGCGGCCTGCAGCTGCGCTCGGCCGGGCCTACGCCATCTTGCCAAAAACCCTGCAAATGGTTAGACGCCTGCAACGGTGGGGTTGACCGTAGGGCCCGAAGATCATCTCCGCGGCCTGCTTCGGCGGGGAGCAAACATGCGACAATCCGGCGTATATGCCATTGCCAGCAAGGATATCGTCTTTGAATCCTTCGATGGCGAAGCCGTCGTTCTCGACCTGACCACCGGTAAATATTTCGGCTTCTCTGATTCAGGCAGCAGGCTTTGGGATGCACTGTCGTCCGGCGTGCCTGCCTCCGAACTGGTCGGCGCCGCGACCGGGATTGGCGCCCTCGATGCCGCCGCGATTGACGGCTTTGTTTCACAATTGCTCGAATTCGGTTTGCTGGCGGCCGCAACCGATGGCGTGGCAAGACCGGTTCCCAGCGAATTGCTGGCTCAGCTCGCCGCTGCCGGCGAGCCCCTCAAGGTCGACATCCATGACGACCTTGCCGACCTCATTGTCGTCGATCCCATCCACGAGGTCGAGGAGCCCCTCGGCTGGCCCGCAGTGAAGCAGGCCAACTGAGGCGCGCCAGGCTCTCGTTGCCGGACGGCTCCGGAACAGGCAGACCATGCCGAACGTCACTCTCGAAAACCTGACTGACTACGCACGTCATGTCCTGGCGCAAGCGCAGAGCAGCGCCGCGCATTATCCACTGACCTGCAAGGTGGGTTTGCCGCATCTGGAGTTGACCGCTCATGTGAGTGCCGGCGCGTTGGCGGATGCCTTCGCTCATGGCTTTGTCACGGCTGCGGACAACCGAGCGCCTGCCGACATCTGCCGCATCTTCGTCGCACATCCCGGCATTGACGGCATCGCGGCACCGGCCAGATGGGGCCAAGGACCCTTCACGCAGCATGGCTTCGCCACCAGGCTGGCGGAAGCCGGATTGCGCGGCAACCATTTCCACGACCTGGATTTCTGGCAGTTCTATGATCCGCAACGTCGCGTTGGCGTGCAATTGATGGCCTCGGCCGATGCCTTTCCACCGTGGGAGCCGGGAGCGCCGCTGCGCCCCTTCCTCCATTGGGAATATGCGGCACGTGGCATGCGGCTGGCCCATGCGGGGACGCTCGGCACCAAAGGCAGGGGCGTACTGCTGGCCGGCGCGGGCGGCGCCGGGAAATCCGGGACCGTCGCCGCCGGCCTCCTCCACGGGCTGGACAGCGTCGGCGACGATTATGTGCTGGTCGACCTCTCCAACGGCGTGACTGCCCGCCCGTTGTTTTCAACACTCAAGCAGGATCCCCAGGGATTCGCGCGACTTGGGCTGGATCACCGGCTGCCAGCTCATAGCCCGCTCAACTGGCAAGGCAAATATGCTTTTCACATTCATGACATCGCGCCCCGGCCGGTGCCTGAAACCCTGGACATCGTTGCGCTGCTGGTGCCACATATCGGCGGAGGCGGGGCAAGTTCGATCGTGCCGGTGTCGCGGAGGGATGCCATGATTGCCTTGGCGCCGTCCGGCATAGCGCAGATGCCGGGCGAGCGGGAGAGCGGCTTTCGCTTCTTCAGCGACCTGACCCGCCTGCTGCCATGCTATCGTCTGTCGCTGGGGACGCAGCCACAGGAGATAGCCGGCACGATTGCGGACTTTCTTGTGCGGGGCGCTTCGTGAAACTGAGCGTGATAATGCCCGTCTATAACCGTGAACGCTATGTCGTTTCGGCATTGCGCTCGCTGGTGCGGCAGCGGGACGCCGCCGATCTCGACATCATCGTCATCGACGACGGTTCGACCGACGGCTCTGCTGAGGCCGTACGCTCGATGATGGGCGAAAACCCCTGCATCCGACTCTTCCAGCAATCGAACATGGGCGTGGCCAGGGCGCGCAACGCCGGGCTGCGGCAACTGCCGCCGGATGCGGAGTTCGTGTCATTCCTGGATTCTGACGACATCTCGCTGGCCGGACGGTTCAAGGCCGATCTCGCCCGCTTCGAGGCTACCTCCGGGCTTGAGCTAACCTATTCGCTGATGACGCTGGTCGACCGGATCGACGACGAGAAGCTCGAGCCGGAGGCGGACTGCTGTACCATGACGCTTCGCGGAATTTCGCTGAGCACCGCTCTCTTCAGTCGAACGCTTGTCGATCGCATCGGCCATTTCGACGAGGACTTTGAGCAGTCCGAGGACACGGATTATCTGTTGCGAGTCTTCGAAACCGGTCCGCGCTACGAATTGCCGAACACCGTCGCGATCTACTACCGACGCCACGCCGGAAATGTCACCAAGGAACATAGCGGCAGGGTCCGCAACCACTTGCGTGCAATCCACAAGTCGATGCGGCGGCGCAAGGCCGATCCGTCACGGCGAGAGGTCCAGGGCATCTTCGAATTGAAGAGTCCCGCCGATTGGCGGATGCCATGATGCTCGAGACAATCGGCTCGGATCAGCCAAGCCCGCAACGCTGCTGGAGACGCCGATGAGGCTGAGCGTCATCATGCCGGTCTACAATCGCGAACAATTCGTTGGCCTGGCGCTGCGCTCGTTGCTCAGGCAGCGCGAAGACATCGATCTCGACATCATCGTCATCGACGACGGGTCGACCGATGGCTCGGCAGCCGTCGTACGGTCGTTGATCGACGAGGCCCCATGCATTCGTCTTTTCCAGCAGATCAATGGCGGGGTCACCAAGGCGCGCAATGCCGGGCTGAAGCAGTTGCTGCCGCAGACGCGTCTGGTGTCGTTTCTCGATTCGGACGACATCTCCCCGATAGGCCGCTTCAAGGCGGATCTCGCCTGCTTCGAAGAGGATCCTGGCCTCGAGCTGACCTATTCGCGCATGACGCTGGTCGACAAGATAGATGGCGAGACACTGGAACCGGCCGCCGACAGCCACTCCATCACCGTGCGAGGGATCCACCTGTCCGCCGGGATCTTCGCGCGAGACCTCATCGAGCGCACCGGTGGTTTCGACGAGGATTTCAAACAGGCCGAGGACACCGACTATCTGTTGCGTATCTTTGAGAGCCAGGCAAAATACGTTATGCCCGATACGGTGGCTCTCTATTACAGGCGTCATCCCGGCAACATGACCAAGGAAGCCGATGTGCCCTTTCGCGAGTTCATGCGCGCCATTCACAAGTCGATGAAGCGTCGCAAGGCCGATCCCAGCTTGCGCCGGGTGGAGGGGATCTTCGACTTCAAGGATCTCGCGCAGTGGCGGTTCCTTTGATGGCAGGCTACGGCGTCGTCATTCCGGCTTTCAACGCGGCCGCCACCATAGGCGCTGCCCTGAACTCCGTTCTGGCCCAGACGGCAAAAGCGGAGGCCATCGTCGTGGTCGATGACGGTTCGACCGACGATACGGCCGCGGTGATCGATGCGATGAACCTGCCGGTGACGGTGCTGCGACAGGACAATGCCGGACCCGGCAGCGCAACGACCCGTGGCATTGCGGCACTCTCGACGCCGCTCATCGCGACGCTCGATGCCGACGATTTGTGGCTGCCGGACAAGATCGAACAGCAACTGGCCTATCTCGGCCGTCATCCCGGGACAGCGGGCGTCTTTACGCACTGGCGGACGTTTCGCGGCGACAGCCCCGATTTGCCCGATGCGGCCAGTGGAGCGGGCTGGTCGCGCACGACGATGATGATCCGCCAGGAGGTGGTGCAGAGCGTCGGTCCCATCATCGACCCACCAGGCGGTCGCGGCGAGATGATCGACTGGATCGCCCGGGTTCGTGAGGCAGGCTTTGTACTTGCCATGCTCGACGACGTGCTTGCATTGCGCCGCATCCGTCCGGGCAGCCTTTCCTACGGCCGCGATCCGGCACGCGACCGGGGCTATATCCAGGTCGCAAGGCTCGCCATGCAGCGGCGGGCCCAGAACAAGGCGGGCTCCAGTTGAACGCCAGGCCTGTTCGCCGCATCAGCCGCCGCTTCCCGGACTATGGCTGGTCGTGGCCCACCGGCCAGTTGGACCTGTTGCTGAAGGCGGCGCTGCTCTCCGATGAGGACGCAGCCGCTGCCTGCGCCGCGCGCTGGCTCGACGAGAACGACATCGACCTCGTCTCGTTTCGAGAACATCGTCTGCTCGCCGCCATCTCCGACAGGTTCGGCAGAAAACTGGCCGGGCATACCGCGCACCCGCGCCTCGTCGGCCTGCAGAAGATGCTGTGGACGAAGTCGCGCATGGCGATGCGCGAGGCCGAGCCGACGCTGAAGGCGATGGCCGACGGCGGCGCCGACATCATGCTGATCAAGGGCGCCAGCCGCATTGCCTTGAACGCGTCGGCGCAGCGTGGTCGGGTGGCGCATGACATCGACATACTGGTGCGCCCGCGCGACATGGCTGCCGTCTTCGACATCTTGCGCGACCGCGACTGGCAGATCGCCTCGGGCGTCAGCGCGCAATATCTGCGAACCCGGTTGGCGTCGCTGCGGTCGATGAACTTCTTCAAGGGCCGTTTCGGCGACATCGACCTGCACCAGCTCGGCTATGATGGGTCGCAGACGAGCGCGGAAGACGACCTGGCGATCTGGCAACGGGCGGTCCCGGCACAATTCAGCGGCGTCGCGGTCTTCGTGCCATCGCCGGCCGATCGCATGGCACTGGCCATCGCCCATGGCGGCCTCGACGCCCACACCCACAGCGACTGGCTTGTCGACTGCGCGGTCGCCATCCATGCCGAAGACGTCGATTGGGGGATGTTCCTCGACATCGTCGGAAGACGCGGCCTGGCGGTTCCAGCGGCGGTGGCGTTATCCTATCTGGCGTTCGAGATCGGCATTCCGGTGCCGGAACGGACAATGGCCAGAATCTTCGAGATGGCCGACCGGGCTGGCCTGTCGCGTTGGTCGTCGGTTCTGCAAGCC
>NZ_RZRR01000298.1:0-5767 GCF_003998555.1 Mesorhizobium sp. M7A.F.Ca.CA.002.09.1.1
CTCCAACAGATCGGACAAATCCTGGGTTTTAGTAGCCGCCCATGCCGCCACCGCCGCCACCCGCAGGTGCTGCATCCTTGGCCGGAACGTCGGTGATCATCGCTTCGGCGGTGATCAGAAGGGCTGCGATCGAGCCGGCATCCTGGAGTGCGGTGCGCACCACTTTCGCCGGATCGACGATGCCTGCCTTGATCATGTCGACATAGACCTCGTTCTGGGCGTCAAAACCCTGATTGTGGTCCTTGCTGTCGGTGAGCTTGCCGACGACGATTGAGCCTTCGACGCCGGAATTCTCGGCGATCTGGCGGATCGGCGCTTCGAGCGCCCGCAGCACGATCGTGATGCCGGCCGTGACATCGGCATTGGCGCCGGTCAGGCCGCCAAGCGCCGAGCGGGCACGCAGCAGAGCGACGCCGCCGCCGGGCACGATGCCTTCCTCGACCGCCGCGCGGGTGGCGTTCAGCGCATCGTCGATGCGGTCCTTCTTTTCCTTGACTTCCGACTCGGTGACGCCGCCGACGCGGATGACGGCAACGCCGCCGGCGAGCTTGGCCAGCCGCTCCTGCAGCTTTTCCTTGTCGTAGTCTGACGTCGTCTCCTCGATCTGGCCCTTGATCTGAGCGACGCGCGCCTGGATGGTCGCCTTGGTGCCGGCACCGTCGATGATCGTGGTGGTGTCCTTCTCGATCAGCACGCGCTTGGCGCGGCCGAGCATCTCGATGGTGACGTTTTCGAGCTTGATGCCGAGGTCCTCGGAGATCATCTGGCCCGACGTGAGCACGGCGATGTCTTCCAGCATCGCCTTGCGGCGATCGCCGAAGCCAGGCGCCTTGACGGCCGCGACCTTGAGGCCGCCGCGCAGCTTGTTGACGACCAGCGTCGCCAGAGCCTCGCCCTCGACGTCCTCGGAGATGATCAGCAGCGGCCTGCCGCTCTGCACCACCGCTTCGAGGATCGGCAGCATCGCCTGCAGATTGCCGAGCTTCTTCTCGTGGATGAGGATGTAGGGTTCTTCCAGCTCGACGCGCATCTTGTCGGCATTGGTGACGAAATAGGGCGAGAGATAGCCGCGGTCGAACTGCATGCCTTCGACGACGTCGAGTTCGGTCTCTGCGGTCTTGGCTTCCTCGACGGTGATGACGCCGTCATTGCCGACCTTGTCCATAGCCTTGGCGATCATCTCGCCGACGCTGGCATCGCCATTGGCGGCGATGGTGCCGACCTGCGCGATCTCGGCCGACGACTTGACCTTCTTGGCGCGCGCCTGGATTTCCTTGACCACGGCGGAAACCGCCTGGTCGATGCCGCGCTTCAAATCCATGGGATTCATGCCGGCGGCGACCAGCTTGGCGCCTTCGCGCAGGATCGAGGCGGCCAGCACCGTGGCGGTGGTGGTGCCGTCACCGGCGAGGTCGTTGGTCTTCGAGGCCACTTCGCGCACCATCTGGGCGCCCATGTTCTCGAACTTGTCGGCAAGCTCGATTTCCTTGGCGACGGTGACGCCGTCCTTGGTGATGCGCGGCGCGCCATAGGCCTTGTCGATGATGACGTTGCGGCCCTTGGGGCCGAGCGTGACCTTCACAGCATTGGTAAGGATCTCGACGCCGCGCAGCATGCGGTCGCGCGCGTCGGTGGAGAATTTGATTTCCTTGGCAGACATGATTTTTATCCAGTACGTTCGGAGAAAATAAGGTCAGGCAGCTTTCTTGGCGGCCACGGTCTTGTCGGTTGCAGCGGTCTCGCCCTTGTCGATGATGCCAGTCTCGTCCTTGTCGATGACGCCCATAATGTCGGCTTCCTTCATGATCAGAAGGTCCTCGCCGTCGATCTTGACCTCGGTGCCCGACCATTTGCCGAACAGGATGAAGTCGCCGGCCTTGACGTCGAGCGGAACAAGCGCGCCGTTTTCGTCGCGTGCGCCAGGGCCGACAGCGATGACTTCGCCCTCCTGCGGCTTTTCCTTGGCAGTGTCGGGGATGATGATCCCGCCCTTGGATTTGATATCGCCTTCGGCGCGACGAATGACGACGCGGTCGTGGAGTGGCCGAAATTTCATGGGAACTTTCTTTCTGGGGGCCGGCACAGGCGGCCACGCCCCTCCTCTATAGACGCGTTGGCACTCGATAGATAGGAGTGCCAAAAATTATTCGCGTACCAAATTAAATATTCAAAAGTATTATTTCAGCTGGCCGTTTCGTGATATCCGCAGAATGTCAAATAATTCAAAAGATTGAATTTTGCCGATCGAGTGCCTATTTATCGGACAAGTTCACTTTCACGATTTCAGGCACAAGGGAGATTTCTTCGATGGCCGAAGGCAATCAGACGATCATGGAAAAAGCTGAAGCCCGCTTTGTCGACAAGCAGAAGAAGACAGCGGAGAAAAACAAGGCGACCGCCGAATATATGTCCGAGGCAAGAGCCAGGGAGATCAAGACGGCAAGGCTGAGGGAGCTTCGGCTGGCCAAGGAAGAGGCCGATCGTGTCGCCCAGGCCCTCAATCCGACGCCGAAGAAGAAGCGGGTGACCAAGAAAGTTACGGAGGCTAAGACATGAGCCTCACCTTCCCCAACCGCAGCCGCAGCTATGACGAGGCGGGCCAGCGCATCCGTTTCGTCGGCCATGACGGCATGTTCCAGATCTCGTTCTCCGTCGCCGCCGACGCCATGGCCAAGATGCGGCCGGGAACCGCGGCCGATGAAGCCGGTTATCTCCAGACATTCGACACCGAGAGCAGTGCCATCCGCGAGGTCGCGTCGAAGGCCTACGACCGCACCCACAAGAGCATGTATGTTCTGACGGCGTCCGATTTCGGCTGATCAGTCCATTGCATGTCGCTCAAAACGACGATTAAAGATCCATCCCCTCGACCATCGCGCGTATCTTCGCAGCCTTTTCGAAATGGTCGAGGCGGTGGGTTCTGATCCACCATTCGGCGGCTTCCATCAGGAGTTCGGGGTTGTCGTTTCTGTTGGCGAAAAACGCATAGAACGACACGCCGACGCCGGCCCCCTTCTCGGAGATCTTGCGGTCGCAAATCTCCAGTATCTTCTGCTTCAGGCTGGCTCTCACGGGAATCCCTTGATTTGCGGTGCGGCAGGCTTCCGCCGGCGGGCCGCTACGGATCAGGCCTTGCGCTCGGCCCGTTCGCGGCGTTTGACATCGCGGACATTCATCTGCACGACCATGTCCTCGGCCTCGCGCGGCCCCATCCCGACCATCACCTTTTGCCGGACCACCGCAGGCTGGCCGGTGAAGACATCGATGATGCTCCAGCTCTGGGGAAGCTCCATACGCAGCGTGTAGCGGTTGGCCATGCCGGTCAGCCTTGCATCGTGAAAAACACGGCGCCCAGGATCAGCACCGTCCAGGCGACGACCGACAGTTTCAGCACCATGCCGCTATGCACGGCCAGAAGCTTCCGCAGGTGCGACACACCTGCCGACGAGGCCGGTGCCGCCGCCAGGGCGGCAGGAGCCTTGAGGCCAAGTTTTCCAAAGACGGGCAGCAGCGACGGTTCACGCACGAAAGGCCTCGAATGTCAGGAAAAAGCGAAGCAAGAACGCTCGGCTCCCTTCCATACCACTCTTTTCGCGCGTGCCGGCATGCCAAATGCAAGACAGGACTGCTTTAACGTCCGGTCCGCACCGCCTTCGTAACGCACAAATCTATTCGTGGGGACTGACTGCCCTTGGGGCAGATTGGGACTGCTGTTCGACGCGAAATTTTGGAGGCCTCGCCTCGGAATCGAACCGAGGCTTCAGAGATTTGCCGTCTCCAGCGTAGCCGCTCCGCCACGAGGCCATGGCTGTTGAAGTAGCGGCCAAATATTTACGGAAAGGTTAATCCCGAGGGACTGTTCAGAATTTTCGGCACGATCTTCAGACCGTCCGCCAGCACATATTGCGGCCAGGTTTGCTGCCCGGCAGCGCCAACCCTTTGCCGGACCTCGCATCCCGCGCACGCTGCGATCCTTCACGCCTCAAGCGGCAGCCCGCCCCGTCTCGACCGAGGGCCTCCAGCACTGCGACTGGCGCTCTTCCCCTGAGCTAAGTGCTGCCGGCGCTGCTTTAACCCGCGTTTGCATTCGAAGGAAGAGAGCCGAGGCCCAACCAGCTTTTCCCTTGAACGGCGATCCAATCTGGTCTAGCCTCAGCTGAGAAAAGGTTTTCTCAAACAATTTCAGTCGGGCTCGGCCACCTGCCGGGCCTCTTTCAGATCGGTAAGAGAAAACCTTTTTCCAACTAAGGACTCTCGGCGCGATGCCATCGGACGATCTGCCTGTTCCGGTCTTTTCCAAGCCAGTCACCTTGCGTGACGTGGCCGCGCAGGCCGGAGTCAGCGTCGCTACCGCATCCAAGGCGCTCAACAGCCAGGGCCGGATGACAGCCGAGACGCGCGAACGCATTCGCGAGACCGCCCGGCGGCTTGGCTTCCGGCCCAACAGCCTGGCGCAAAGCCTGCTCCGACGCCGCAGCTTCACCGTCGGCCTGCTCACCAACGATACCTATGGCCGCTTCTCGCTGCCGCTGATGTCGGGCATTTCGGACGCGCTGGTCGACAATGGCGTCTCGGTGTTCCTGTGCAATGTCGAGGAGGATCCGCGGCTGGGCCAGATGCATGTCGACGCCATGCTCGACAAGCGCGTTGACGGCATCATCGCCACTGGCAAGCGCATCGATCGTCATCTGCCCGTCGACCTCTCCAATCTGCGCGTCCCGGTGATCTATGCCTTCACGCAGCCCGACCCCGACGCCGTTGCCTTCGTCTCGGACGATGTTGGCGGCGCCCGGCTGGCCGTCGAGCATTTTTGCCGGCTTGGCCGCAAGCGCATCGCCCACGTCACCGGGCCGGCGAGCTTTGCCGTGGTACACGCGCGCGTTCAGGCTTACCGCGACGTGCTCGCCGAAAACGGCCTGACGGTCAGCGAGCCGCTGCTCGGCTCCTGGTCGGAAGCCTGGGGTCACCAGGCGGTTGCGCAACTGTTCGACGGCAAAAGCGAAAGGCCGGACGCGGTCTTCTGCGGCAACGACCAGATCGCGCGCGGCGTCATCGATGCTCTGCGCGAACGCGGCCTCGACGTCCCCAGGGATGTCGGCGTCATCGGTTTCGACAATTGGGAGATCGTGGCCGAGGCGACGCGCCCGCCGCTGACCTCTGTCGACATGAACCTGGTCGCGCTCGGGCGCGAGGCCGGGTTGACCCTGCTTTCGCTGGTCGGCGGCAAGCCCGCCGCGCCCGGCATTCGAAAACTGCCGTGCCGGCTGGTGGTGCGGCAGTCATGCGGCCATCCGCCGGGTGGCTGAAAACGAAGCGCCGCGCAATCGGCGCCAAGCCGCGGACCGCGGCCAACCTTGGAGGAGGAGAACATGAGGAACCTGATTGCCAAACTGGCCCTGGCCGCTGCCGTTCTGGGCGGCGGTCTCGGCACTGCCGCCGCCGAGACGGCCAACATATGGGTGCGCGCCGACGGTTCGAATTTCATGCCGAGGATCGTCGATGCCTACAACAAGGCGCACACCAACCAGGTCAAGCTCGATATCATCCCCAATGCCGAGATCATCCCCAAATACGGTGCCGCGGCCGCCGGCGGCACAGCGCCCGACGCGCTGTCGCTCGACCTGATCTACACGCCCTCCTTCGCCGCAGCCGGCCAATTGGAGGACATCACCGACTGGGCAAAGTCCCTGCCCTATTTTGCCAGCCTGTCGCCGGCGCATGTGAAGACCGGCACCTACAAAGACCACATTTACGGCCTGCCCTTCTC
>NZ_RZRR01000299.1:0-5762 GCF_003998555.1 Mesorhizobium sp. M7A.F.Ca.CA.002.09.1.1
GGGCTGGAGCGAGGAGCGGCTGGCGGAGCTGGTGAGCCGCGATGCGATGATCGGCACCGGCCTGGCGGAACAGCCGGCATGAACGGGCCGCAGGATCTCGGCGGACAGATGGGTTTCGGCCCGGTCGCGCCGGAAAAGGACGAACCTTACTTCCATGCCGCCTGGGAAAGGCGGGCGCTCGGCGTGACGCTGACTGCCGGCGCCATGGGCGCCTGGAACATCGACGAGAGCCGGCATGCACGGGAATCGCTGCATCCGGCTGTCTACTATTCATCGAGCTACTACGAGATATGGATCAAGGCGCTGGAGGTGCTGTTAAAGCGCCATGGCTTCGTCAGCCAGCGCGATCTCGAAGCGGGCAAGGCAGTCGATCCAGCAGCGACTCCCAAGAGGGTGCTGAAGGCGGAAAACGTGCCCGCGGTGTTGGCCAAGGGCAGCCCTTGCGACCGGCCGGTGGCGCAAGCGGCGCGGTTCAAGGCGGGCGACGCCGTGCGGACCAAAAACTTCAACCCGACCGGCCACACGCGGCTGCCGCGCTACGCACGCGGCAAGCACGGCGTGATCGAGGCGGTGCACGACGGTTTTGTTTTTCCCGACAGCAACGCGCATGGACACGGCGAAAATCCGCAATGGGTCTACACCGTGGTTTTCGAAGGATCGGAGATCTGGGGCGAGGGGGCCGACCCGACGCTACGCGTGTCGATAGACGCCTGGGAGAGCTATCTTGAGCCGGCGTGAAGAACTGCCGCCAGGTTTCGACGAGCCGGTGTTCGCCGAGCCGTGGCAGGCCGAGGCCTTCGCCATGACGGTGGCGCTGCACGACAAGGGCCTGTTTTCGTGGAGCGAGTGGGCGCAGGCGCTGTCGAGCGAAGTGAAAAGACCGGGCGCCGCAGCGGACGGCCATGATTATTACGAACATTGGCTGGCGGCGCTGGAAAGCCTGCTTGCCTCGAAGGGACTGGCCGCCAAGGCCGATGTCGACGCGATGGCTGAGGCCTGGGAGCGCGCGGCACATGCCACCCCGCACGGCAAGCCGATCCTGCTGGAGAACGATCCTGGACCCTGACAGCAGGCTGCGAGCAGCCAGGCCAAAAAGATCAGTTTAGTCTTCCGTTATCTCAGTCCGGATTTCGCTCCTGCACTCAGTTGCAAATATTGGGGCCACCAGCGACCATATCCCCATGATGGAAAAGCCTGCCGCGCCCTGGCCTTTGCTGCAAATCGCGATCGAGCCGAAATCGAAGGCCGATCAGGAGCGGCTGCGTATCGCCTTGGCGAAGCTGGCGGACGAGGATGCTTTCTTCCGCGTCATGCAAGACGAGGAATCGGGCCAGACCATTATCGCCTTCATGGACGAACTCCACCTCGACATCATCATTGACCACCTGCGTCGCGAGTCCCAGGTCGATGTGAATATTGGTTCTCCACAAGTGGCCTATCGCGAGACGATCACCCGTACGCACAAGCAGGACTTCACGCACAAGAGGCAGTCCGGCGGCACCGGTCAGTTCGCCCGCGTCAAGATCATGTTCGAGCCGAACGCGGACAGCGCGGACTCCGTGTTCGAGTCCAGGATCGTCGGTGGTGCGCTTCATGGCGAATACATTGCGGGCGTCGAAAAGGGGCTGCGCAGCATATTGTCCTCAGGTCCATTTGCGGGCTTCCCGATGATCGGCGTCAAGGCGGTGCTGATGGATGGCGCTTTTCACGATACCGATTCCTCGGCTCTGGCTTTCGAGATCGCCGGCCGCGCCTGCTTTCGCGAAGCCGCGCCACGCCTCGGCGTGCAGTTGCTCGAGCCGATCATGAAGGTCGAAGTAATGACTTCAGCAACCCATGTCGGCAACGTCATCGCCGAACTGCAAAGCCGCCGTGGCCAGATCCTGAGTCGGGAAATCCGCGGCGTGGTCGTCGTCGTCAACGCGACAGTGCCGCTTAGAAATATGTCCAAGCTGGAGGATGCACTCCGGTCCTGTTCGAACGGGCAGGCACGGTTGAGCGTCAGCTATGCCGGATACGCTCCCGTTCCGCTACCACCCGACGACCGCGACCCGCGGGCCGCCATGGCCATTGCCTGAATTTCGCTTCCAGCCGACGTGGTCGATTGTTCCCTTTACGTTCTTGTCTGTGCCTGATAGCCTGACCCGTCGGCGGCACTTAAGCGTCCCGGCGCATCGATGATGATGGCGGCTGTCTTGTCTTTCCCTTGCGAATCCGGTCTCTCGCGCTGATGGAATTCTCTCCCCAACAGGACGAGGCGCTGCAAGCGGTCGCCCGCTGGCTGAAGATCGGCCAGCCGCAGCTGTTCCGGCTGTTCGGCTATGCCGGCACCGGCAAGACGACGCTGGCGCGCTATTTCGCCGAGCATGTCGACGGCCAGGTGCAGTTCGCCGCCTTCACCGGCAAGGCCGCGCAGGTGCTGCGCTCCAAGGGCGCGGTCAATGCGCGTACCATCCATTCGCTGATCTACCGGCCGAAAGGCGAGGAATCGGTGTCGGACGAAATCACCGGCAAGACGTCGATGTCGCCGACTTTTTCGCTCAACCGGCAGAGCCCGATCTCGCGGGCCAAGCTGGTCGTCATCGACGAATGTTCGATGGTCGACGAGCAACTCGGCCGCGACCTGATGAGTTTCGGCACGCCGATCCTGGTGCTTGGCGACCCCGGCCAGTTGCCGCCGATCTCGGGCGGCGGCTTCTTCACCGACCACGAGCCGGATTTTCTGCTCACCGAAATCCACCGGCAGGCGCGCGACAACCCGATCCTGCGGCTGGCGCTCGATGTGCGCGAGGGCCGCGAGTTCATGCGTGGCGACTATGGCACGGCGCAGGTGATCGGCAAGGAAGACGTTACCCAGGAACTGGTGCTGAAGGCGGACCAGGTGCTGGTCGGCACCAATCGCACGCGGCGCCGCTACAATCAGCGGCTGCGCGAGCTCAAGGGCTTCAACGCCGACTATCCGCAGGCCGGCGACAAGCTCGTCTGCCTGCGCAACGATCCGGCAAAGGGCCTGCTCAACGGCTCGCTGTGGAAGGTGATGACATCGTCGCGCGAGACGGTGAAGCCCGGCATCAACCTTCTGGTGTCGCCGGAAGAGGACGATCCGGATCGCGGCGTCGCCAAGATCAAGCTGCTCAAGGCGGCGTTCGAGGATCCGGACGCCGATATCCCCTGGCAGCAGAAGAAGCGCTTCGACGATTTCGACTATGGCTACGCGCTGACCGTGCACAAGGCGCAGGGCTCACAGTGGAACGAGATCGTGCTGTTCGATGAAAGCTGGGCCTTCAAGGAAACCCGCCAGCGCTGGCTCTACACCGCCATCACGCGGGCGGCCGAGCGGCTGACGATCGTCAGGTAGGGGCGCCGGATGCTGTTGCCCCGATAGGCTGTGCGGCAAGCCATTGCCAGGCGGCAGCCTCGTCCTCCGTCCTGAAATGCCTGATTTCGATGGGTGGTGAGGACGGCAGAAAGCGTTGTGCGTCCGCTATCCAGTCCGGTTCGCCGATCGTCGCGCAACGGTCGACATGTTCCAATGCATGAATGGCGCCCTGCTTCAGGGTCTCGTCAGCGATGTCGGCCCAGTCGACGCCGTCGTGGTCGACGAGGCGCACCAGCACATCGACGCGCGGATGCAGGGCGTAGGCTGCCTCCAGCAATCCGAAAAGATTTTCACCATCGGCCGCGGAAACGTGCCCGACGACATCGATGGCGAAAAGGTCGTCACGGCTGGTCTCGATACGGCGGATTGCCGGCACCTCATCAAGAAAATTCATCGGCGCTACCTTTCCCCGCTGGTTCATCAGGCTTGGAACACCCGAAACCCCCAGTCTGTTCCCACCAAAGGCATTACTGTTCCCGTCAAAGGCATTATAGGTGGGCGCGTCTAACGATTTCCGAGGCCACCCGCATGCCTGCAAAGCTCTCCGTCAACCTCAATGCCATCGCCATGCTGCGCAACCGGCGCGACCTGCCGTGGCCAAGCGTCACCGGCCTCGGCCGCATTGCGCTGGCGGCCGGAGCGCACGGGCTGACAGTGCATCCACGCCCCGACGAGCGGCACACAAGACTCTCCGATGTGCCTGAGATCCGGTCGCTGATCGACGACGAGTTTCCGGGCGCGGAATTCAACATCGAGGGCTATCCGACCGAGGATTTCCTGCTGCTTGTGGAAAAGCATCAGCCTGAACAGGTGACCTTGGTGCCGGACGATCCGGCCCAGGCGACATCGGACCATGGCTGGAACTTCGCAACCCAGGCCGCGTTCCTCACACCAATCGTCAAGCGCCTGAAGAAGGGGGGCTTTCGCGTGTCGCTGTTTTCCGATCCGGATCCCGATTGGGTGGCGGCCGCGCGCGACACCGGCGCCGACCGCATCGAGCTCTATACAGGTCCATATGGCAGCTATCACACAGATTCCGCCAAAGCCGCCAAAGAGCTGGAAAGGCTGGGAAAAACCGCTGACGCCGCGCTTGCCGCCGGGCTGCAGGTCAATGCCGGGCACGATCTGGTGGTCGGCAACCTGCCGGCGCTGGTCAAGCGCATTCCGGCATTGGCCGAAGTGTCGATCGGACATGGGTTGACAGCCGACGCGTTGGAGTATGGCATGGCCGGTACGGTGGGTCGGTTCCTCAAGGCCTGCGGATGGTAGCGATGGGCAGCCTCGCATGGCAGGCATGGCAGCCATTACGCGACGGCACTTGATATTGCATCGCAGCAAGCGTAGAGCACCGCGCGCTTATCGGAGTGTCGTCCATGGCCCTTACCAATACTGGTAGTGAGGCAGAACCCGTCGAACAATCGAGCCATTCGGAAGTCGAACAGCACAGCACCAAGGTTCTGATGCTGGGCGCGCTCGGTGTCGTCTATGGGGATATCGGCACCAGTCCGATCTACGCCTTTCGCGAGGCGCTGGTGGCATCTTCCGGCGGACAGGTGGCCGACCGCGGTGACATCCTCGGCGTTTTGTCGCTGATCATCTGGTCGCTGACCATCATCGTCACCATCAAATACATCATGTTCGTGCTGCGGGCGAACAACCGCGGCGAGGGCGGCGTGCTGTCGCTGATGGCGCTGGCGCGCGGCAGTTTCCCCAAGCGCTCGGCGCTGATGCTCGGCATCGGCATCGTCGGGGCGTCGCTTTTCTTCGGCGACGCCGTCATCACGCCGGCGATTTCGGTGCTGTCGGCGGTCGAAGGCATGAACGTCGTCACGCCGACCTTCCAGCCTTATGTCGTGCCGCTGACACTGGTCATTCTCGCCATAGTGTTCGCGGTGCAACGTTTCGGCACGGGCGGCGTGGGATTGGTCTTCGGTCCCGTGACGGCGGTGTGGTTCCTGGCGATCGGCCTTTCCGGCCTCAACCACATCATCGCCGATCCGGAAATCCTGTGGGCGATCAGCCCGCACTACATCGTCGCCTTCCTGATCAATTCGCCCGATGTCGCTTTCGTCACCATCGGCGCCATCTTCCTCGCGGTCACCGGCGCGGAAGCGCTCTATGCCGATCTCGGCCATTTCGGCCGCAAGCCGATCGTGCTCGCCTGGCTGTGGGTCGTGTTTCCGTGCCTGCTGCTCAATTATGCCGGGCAGGGCGCTTTCGTGCTGGCCAAGAACGGCGTCGTCGGCCATCCGTTCTTCGAAATGAATGAAGGCTGGACGCTGATCCCGATGGTCGTGCTGGCGACCGCCGCCACGGTCATCGCCAGCCAGGCGGTGATCTCGGGCGCCTTCTCGTTGACCAGGCAGGCGGTGCAGCTCAACAT
>NZ_RZRR01000029.1:0-8501 GCF_003998555.1 Mesorhizobium sp. M7A.F.Ca.CA.002.09.1.1
AGGACGTCCTCTTCGTCATGGCGGCGCAGGCCGAATACGGTCCGCATCTCAAGCAGCTGTTCACGCCATTGATGACAGGTGTCGGTCCGGTCGAGGCCGGCGTCAGGCTAGGCGCTGAACTCTCCTGGCTGAAGTCGCAAAAAACCCTGCCCGACCTCGTCGTGTCGCTCGGCTCAGCCGGCAGCCGGACGCTGGAGCAGACGGGAATCTACCAGGCGGTTTCGGTCAGCTACCGTGACATCGACGCTTCGCCGCTCGGCTTCGAGAAGGGTGCCACACCCTTCCTCGACCTGCCGGTGACCGTGCCATTGCCCTTCAAGATACCTGATATCAAGCAGGCGACGCTATCGACCGGCGGCGCGATCATCACCGGTGCGGCCTATGATGCTGTTAACGCCGACATGGTCGACATGGAGACCTTCGCCTGCCTGCGCGCCTGCCAGTTGTTCGACATTCCGCTGATCGGGCTGCGCGGCATTTCCGACGGGGCGGCGGATCTCAGGCATGTCGGCGACTGGACCGAATATCTTGAAGTCATCGATGAGAAGCTGGCGGAGGCCGTCATGCGGCTCGAACAGGCCATCGGTTCGGGCACGCTTCTGAAAGATTCGCCGCATGAAGACGCCAGACCGCTCTGAAACTCGCAACCCATTGCGTCGACTCATTTCTTTCTCTAAACGCTCGCCATGAAAACAGCCAATCATCCCGATACCGTCCTGATTGTCGATTTCGGCAGCCAGTTCACCCAGCTCATCGCCCGCCGCATCCGCGAGGCCGGCGTGTTTTCCGAGATCGTGCCGTTCCAGTCGGCCGAAGCGGCATTCAAGCGCATCAATCCGAAAGCCGTGATCCTGTCCGGCGGCCCGGCTTCGACCGGCGATATCGGCAGTCCGCGCGCGCCGCAGATCGTCTTCGACGCCGGCGTGCCGGTGCTCGGCATCTGTTACGGCCAGATGGCCATGTGCGTGCAGATGGGCGGCGTCGCCGAAAGCTCCGACCATCGCGAATTCGGCCGCGCCTTCGTCGAGATCCAGAAGGACAGCCCGCTGTTTGAGGGCCTGTGGGCGCCCGGCCAGCGCCACCAGGTGTGGATGAGCCATGGCGACCGCGTCATCTCCTTGCCCACCGGCTTCGAGGTGTTCGGCAAATCGGAGGGCTCGCCCTTCGCCATCTTCGGCAACATCGAGCGCAAGATGTACGGCATCATGTTCCACCCCGAGGTGGTGCATACGCCCGACGGTGCCCGGCTGCTCAGGAACTTCGTCCACAACATCGCCGGCATCGAGGGCGACTGGACCATGCGCGCCTACCGCGAGCACGCGGTCGAGGCGATCCGCAAGCAGGTCGGCAAGGGCAAGGTCATCTGCGCGCTGTCGGGCGGCGTCGATTCCTCCGTTGCCGCGCTGTTGATCCACGAAGCGGTCGGCGACCAGCTGACCTGCATCCTTGTCGACCACGGCCTGATGCGCAAGGACGAGGCCGCGGGCGTGGTGGCGATGTTCCGTGAGCACTACAATTTGCCGCTCATTCTGGTCAACGCGTCGGACCGTTTCATCGACGCCCTCGAGGGCGAGTCGGATCCGGAGAAAAAACGCAAGACCATAGGCCGGCTGTTCATCGAGGTGTTCGAGGAAGAGGCCAAGAAACTCGGCGGCGCCGAATTCCTGGCGCAAGGCACGCTCTATCCCGACGTGATCGAAAGTGTCTCCTTCACCGGCGGCCCGTCGGTGACGATCAAGTCGCACCACAATGTCGGCGGCCTGCCGGCGCGCATGAACATGCAGCTGGTCGAGCCGCTGCGCGAGCTGTTCAAGGACGAGGTCAGGGCGCTGGGCAAGGAGCTTGGCCTGCCCGAGAGTTTCATCGGACGCCATCCATTCCCCGGCCCGGGCCTCGCCATCCGCTGCCCCGGCGGCATCACCCGCGAAAAGCTGGAGATCCTGCGCGAAGCCGACGCCATCTATCTTGACGAGATCCGCAAAGCCGGCCTCTACGATGCCATCTGGCAGGCATTCGCCGTGCTGCTGCCGGTGCAGACGGTCGGCGTGATGGGCGACGGCCGCACCTACGAGTTCGTCTGCGCGCTGCGCGCCGTCACCTCGGTCGACGGCATGACGGCGGATTTCTACCACTACGACATGGCCTTCCTGGGGGCTGCTGCCACCCGCATCATCAACGAAGTCCGCGGCATCAACCGCGTCGTCTACGACGTGACGTCGAAGCCGCCTGGAACAATCGAGTGGGAGTAGGGGGATTAGGCGGCGATGGTGTGTTGTCGCCTCCGCTGGAGTTAGCGCTGATTGCCTGACAGCACTCAAACGTGATCGGGCACGAATGTAAAGCATCGTCGGAGCCGTTTAGAGCCTTGGCATATGACGTGCAATACGCGGGTTTGAGCGAGCGACGATGGCTCGGCTGAAAGTTGGCTCGAACGTACTTTGCGGACCGCAAGGGGCGATAACTTCTGGCAACCGATTCGGCATCGGGCAGCGCGTTGGCTGTTTCCAGGAACATCCTTGACTGGATTGCGTTTCCTATTCCGGACCTTTCCAAAACAGGGAGAACGGTGTCATGGACTGGAACCGCGTGGAAGGAAACTGGAAACAGGTGAAAGGCAAGGTCAAGGAGCAGTGGGGCAAACTCACCGATGATGACCTTGACCGCATCGCCGGCAAGCGCGATCAACTCGAAGGCAAGATCCAGGAGCGTTACGGCATCGAAAAGGACCGCGTGCGGCGCGATGTCGACGATTGGTACGGGCGGCAGGGTTGGTAGGCATGTGAGCCCCGGCTGTGGCCATTCCAGGACGCGGCCCAACAGTCCGGCAGGACCATGCGGGCGCTGAGCCTTGTCGTCGGTTGAGTTTTGCAGCAAGGATTTCGTACTGTGGCTGAAAATATCTCTCGCAAGCAGGAGCAACGGGGGACAAGAAGAATTGTCACGTGGGCGATCGCAGTTATCGCCGTGATTTTTCTTGCTCTACTGGCTATATTCGTGTTCGGCCCGTTGCTATGACTTTCATGGCGATGATTGAGCTGTCTCCGATCCGGGGATGATCGGGCACTGGTCGGGGACGCGGGCAGCGGCCACCAGTGAGCAACTATGCTTCAGGCGAGGGCATGCGGCCAGCGCTGCTTCCGCGGCCGGACGACGCCAAGGCGGCGCACCTATATCGACCGCCGTCGCGCGGCTAGCCCGTCTGCAGTGCCGGCACAAAAACCTGTTTCACAAGAATTTTGCTGAACACGATTTCGCCGGGAACATATCAGGAAAGGATTGGTTTGGTGGCGGTACACCCAACCAGGAGATCCACCATGATCGTCAAACTTCTGTCCGCCGCTGTGCTCGCGCTCACATTGGCCACATCGGCAGTGGCACAGTCGAACAGTTCCGGCTCCAACAGCGGTTCGGGCTCGAACGACGGCACCGGGGCTACGTCTGGAAATACCGGCGGCAACAGCGGCACCGGCTCTGGAACATCCGTGAATCCTTCCGATCCGAGCACTACAAATTCGACAAATTCCACAACGAAATCAGGTGGCATGACTGACCGCTGCAAAGATTCGGCAGGCAACGACATCGACAACAACACCGCGACCGGCACGACAACATCGAATGTGCAGAACTGTAATAAATGACCCGGCTCCTCAATCCGTTGCCGGACCAGTGCTTCGGCAGCGCATTGAGCGCTGAGAGCGGTAAGCGCAGATGAACCGGCAGGCCGCCAAGCAAGCGCCGCCCCAATTCTGGTGGTTGGCAGGAGCATCGGCGGCTGTCGTCATCGGTTTTGCCGTCTTCGCCAGCGGATCGGTTCGCAGCAACAGTCTGCGAGAAACCACGCTTGTGCAGGCGATCGGCGGCGACCCTCAACGAGCCATCCCGGCCATGATCCGCAACGGCTGTGGCGGATGTCACGAAATCCCGGGGGTGCCCGGCGCCCGTGGTACCGTCGGTCCCTCCCTGCGGGGCGTCGTCGAAAGAGGATATATCGGGGCATCGCGAGCCAGCCCGGATGCGATGATGCGCTGGATCAGCAGAGCGCGGGACGTAGACCCGAACACGGCCATGCCCAATACAAATCTGTCGCCTCAAGAGGCGCGCGACATCACCGCCTATCTCTATGCGCGGACATGAGGCGCACTGAACTGGTCCGACGGCGCAGGCGCCTTGCCAGCAGAAGCAGCAGCCCAAGCATCAACACGGCGGCGCACGCCACAAGTGATTGAGCCGCCAGAACCATGATTGTCTGGCCTGTTGTCGAGCCGGCCCGCATCTGGCGTATATCGGCCGCGGTAACGCTGACGTCGGGATTTCCGAACCGAGCGGTGACGTAATTTGCAAGGGCTGCCACCTGGCCATCGTCCAGCCAGCCGCCGAAGGCCGCCATCGACTTACGCCCCGCCACGTCGCCAGCTTTGACGCCTTCAAGGATGGTCATGGCGACATCCTCGGGTGTGGCCGCGCCGGGGGTGCTGTTGCGGGTCAAGGACGGATAGGATCCGTCTGACGATCCGCCTCCGTTCGCCCCATGGCATGTCGAACAGAGCGATCGATAGAGATCATCGCCGGCTGCGGTCCCGCTGCCTTGCGTCATCCCTTCGGTTCCAGCATCGCCGTCGGCCGTGGCCGCGTTACCCCATGAGAAACGCGGCTGCTTTTCGTCTCCCGATTGGGCGGGCACGTCCCTGAGATAAGCGACGATGGCCTGGATATCGTCATCGGAAAGATGTTGCAGGCTGTTCATGACCGTTTCCGCCATCGGCCCGCCCGCATAAGCCTTCCCGGGAACGGCGCCGGTTTTGAGAAATCGAGACAGCTCTTCGTTGCTCCAGTCGCCGACGCCTGCGATCTTGTCGCTGGTAATGTTGAAGGCCTGCCAGATGCCGGCGGTGCCGCCGGCAAGCTTGTGGTCTTCATCCATGCCGAACGTTGCATTCCTTGGCGTGTGGCAGGCACCGCAGTGGCCGAGCACCTCGACCAGGTAGGCTCCCCTGTTCCATGCGGCGGTCCGGTTCCGATCGGGCGTGAAACTGCCGGTATGCAGGTTCGCGAGCTTCCACAGCGCAACTGTCCAGCGCTGGTTGAATGGAAAAGGCAGGATGTTTCGCGGCTGCGGCTGCGAGATCGGCGGCTGCGCCAGGAGGTAGGTCCGGATCGCAAGCACGTCCTCGCGGCTCATCGCGGCGAAGCTGTCATAGGGCATGGCGGGATAGAGATCGGCTCCATCGCGCCTGATACCTTTCCGCACGGCCCGCACGAACTCGTCCGCGGAGTAGCGTCCAATGCCCGTGTCAGGATCAGGTGTGATGTTGGTCGAGTATACGTCGCCGAAGGGTGTCGGCACGCGATAGCCTCCAGCGAACGGGCGGCTCGGATTGGACGTGTGGCAGCCGATGCAGTCGGCCGCTCGGGTAAGGTATTCACCCTTCTGGATTTCGCTCGCCCGCAGCTCAGTGCAAAGCGGCAACGATGCCAAGACGAGCGCGACCGCCCGGGAGGTGACGGCCGGGAATGGAATGCCCGCGGCAGGCCAAGGCGGGCACCGGCGGACGGCCAATCTCCGGGTCTTTGACCTCGTCACAGTTCGCACCCGCTGAAGATCAGCCCTGCCATCAGCTGCGCCAGCAAGATGAGCGTGAACAGCGCCCCGATGCCCACGGAAGTCCTTGCAAGGAATGCGCGCGTGCGCGCCTTCCGGGGCGGAACCGTACCATGTCCGCGGTCATGAACGGCGTGCCACGACAGCAGCGCGCCTGCCAGGGCGACCGCGGCGCCTATCAACGAGAACAAGGCAGTGGGACGAAAGCCGGCATGGCATTGCCAGGATGCAATCGAATAATCGAGCTGCAGCGTTATTGCCCACGCAACTGGTCCGCTGACCAGGCCTGCCCAGGAAACGCCGGTACGGATCGCCTGCATCTCACATCCTCGGAGCCCAATAGATAACAAGATAGAGCACGACCCATGAGACGACGACGAAGTCCCAGTAGAAGGCGTTGTCCGAGACGTCGCTGAAGCGGCGGCCTGCCTTGCCTTTTTGCGTGAACATGAGAACCGCCAGGACGATCGTGTCGCCGACATCGGTAAGGAGATGCGTCGTATGCAGCCCGAGCAGGAACCAGACGATCGATCCGTAAGCGTTCTGATCCCAGGAAATCCGCAGAGCCGGAAATTCCCAGATGCGAACGATCAGCGGAAGAATGCCGACGATCGACATGACGACCATGCCAAGGCGAACTTTCGCCAGGTCCTGGCGACGTGCCCAAACCTCGATCATGTGGTTGGGCACGACGCTCGCAACCAGAATAACCAGTACTGCCGTCCCCGGCAGCAGATCTGGCGCAGGGGCCCCAATGGGCCAATGCCGGGCCAGCACGGCCAGATAGAAGTAAGTGCCTATCGCCAAGGCAAAACCGGTTGCCTCGAGGGCAATGAAGGCAAGGGTTCCCCACCACATCGGGCTCGCTGACCCGAAATCGTATGTGGGCAGGTGACTGACGTCGGCGACGGGGCGGTGCCTCATTCCTCGTCCTCCGGTTCGCCTTTCGGCCAGAACCAGCAGATAAAGCCGATCGAAACCGGGATCGCTCCCCAGACCACCGCCCACGGCGTGTATATCGAACCGAGAAATGCGCCGCCGACTGCGATGGCCGACAGCAACGGCCAGATCGAGTTGTCAGCCGATGGTACCCTTACTTGCGGCATCGCATCGGCGACCGTACCGGCGAGCACCTCGCGGGCGTCGACACGCAGACCTTCGACCACTGGGAGCACATCGGGCTCGGCCCAAAGCGGTTCGCGGTGAGTTACCACGGGCAGCCGCGAAAAATCGTAGGAGGGCGGCGGCGACGTCGTCGCCCATTCGAGCGTGCTCGCGCCCCAGGGATTGTCTCCTGCAATGCGGCCGTTGCGGAGGCTGAGAAAGAGATTCAGGAAGAAAAGCGCGAAGCCCGCGAACACCACCAGCGAAGAGAGGCTGATGAAGAGGTTCATCTCGCCCCAGCCGCTCGCCGGCGGATACGTATAAACGCGGCGCGGCATGCCTTGCAGACCGAGAATATGCATGGGGAAGAAGGTGAGATTGAACCCGAGGAAGACCAGCCAGAAATTCCAGCGGCCGAGCCTCTCGGACAGCATGCGTCCGGTGATCTTGGGAAACCAGTAATAAACGGCGCCGAGCAGGGGGAAGACGGCGCCCCCGACCAGCACATAATGGAAATGGGCAACCACGAAATAGGTGTCGTGCACCTGCAGGTCGAGCGGCACCGAGGCGACCATGACGCCGGTCAGGCCGCCGATCACAAAGGTGAAGATGAAGCCGAGAACGAAAAGCATGGGCGTGGCGAAGATCGGCCGGCCGCCCCAGATCGTCGCAATCCAGCAGAAGATCTGAACGCCGCTCGGAATGGCGATCATCATCGAGGAAGCGGTGAAGAAGCTCTCGCCGAGTTGCGGCAGGCCGGTAGCGAACATGTGGTGCACCCACAGGCCGAAGGAAAGAAAACCGATCGCGATCAACGACAGCACGATCCCGAGATAGCCGAACACCGGGCGGCGAACGAAGGTCGGCAGGATCGCGGAAACGAAGCCGGTCGCCGGAATGAAGATGATATAGACCTCGGGATGGCCGAAGAACCAGAACAGATGCTGCCACAGCAGTGCATCGCCGCCTGCTACGGGGTCGAAAAATTTTGTGCCGACCAGGCGGTCGAGGATCAGCATTGTGCTCGAGACCATCACGGCCGGCATGGCGAACAGGATGACGAAAGCCGTAACGAGGACGGACCAGACATAGAGCGGGATGCGGTCGAGCGACATGCCGGGGGCACGTTGTTTGAAAACTGTCGCGATGATCTCGACCGCTACCGCGAGGGCGGACACTTCGGTGTAGGTCACCATCTGCGCCCAGAAATCGGGGCGCTTGCCGACGCCATATTCGGGTCCGGCGAGCGGCACATAGGAAAACCAGCCGGCATCCGCACCGGTTTCGAAGGCGAAGGCGATCCAGATCATCAGCCCGCCGGAAAGATAGACCCAGTAGCTGAATGCATTGAGCCGCGGAAAGGCGACATTGCGAGTGCCGATCATCAGCGGCACCAGGTAAATGGCGAAAGCTTCCATCACCGGCACGGCAAACAGAAACATCATCGTCGTGCCGTGCATGGTGAACAGCTGGTTGTAGAGATCGGGACCGATATGGCCGGCCTCAGGCTGGGCAAGCTGGAAGCGCATGGCGAGCGCTGACAGACCCGCAAGGATGAGAAACAGGAAAGCCGTCACGATATAGCGCCGTCCGATCAGCTTGTGATCGACCGTGACCAGCCAGCCGTAGAAGCCTTTCGGCGTTCGCCAGGCATGCGCCAGAAAGGCGCGCAGTCTCACCTCTTCGAGACCGGTGTCACGGATGCCTTTCAGGGCCTCCTGAGTGTGCTCGGCCGGCTTTCCCGCAAGGCCACTCATTCGAGGCTTCCGAGATAGGTGACGACCGCGTTGAGATCGTC
>NZ_RZRR01000029.1:8511-15215 GCF_003998555.1 Mesorhizobium sp. M7A.F.Ca.CA.002.09.1.1
GATCCAGGCGGCGAGCGCGCCAGGGGTCATGGCGAGCGTATCCGCGGCCAGTGCGCGTCGGCTGGCGAGATGAGTTAGGTCAGGTCCCACCGTTCCGCTGGCAGGCGTGCCTCTTATCGTGTGGCAGAGCGCACAGCCGGTGGACAGAAATGCCTGTTGGCCGCGGCGCTCTTCGTCGCCGCCAGGCGCGGATGCGACGGCGTTTTGCCTGGATTGCCATGCTTCGAACGCTTCGCGGCTTTCCGCGATGACGGTGATGGCCATATGGGCGTGCTGATAGCCGCAGAATTCGGCACACTGGCCACGATAGATGCCGGGCTTATCGGCGACGAGTGTGAGCTCACTCGGCCGGCCCGGAATGAGATCGCGCTTGCCGGCAAGGTTCGGCACCCAGAAGCTATGAATGACATCGAGCGAATCGAGTTCGACCTTGACCGGTTCGCCAACCGGGACATGGATTTCATTTGCCGTGACGATCGATTGGGACCGATCATCTCCGGGATACCGGACCTCCCACCACCATTGGTGCCCGGTGATGCGCACGGCAAGCGTTTCCGTTCCACTCAGCGAAGCAATGGATTTGCCGGCGAAAAAACTCGCTATCGTCATCATGACGAGCACCAGAACGGTCAACGCAATGGCGCTGCCGACAGCGCGGGTAAATCGGCGCTCCTGACGAGAATCGATCTCGAGCGGCGAGCGCGTTGTCTCGGACAGGCGACGACGCAAAAGCGCTGCCGCCAGGATCAACATGACAAGCAGCCACGTGGCCACTGCGATTGCGCTGAAAGACCAGATCAGATCAAGGATTCTCCGGGCATTCGCACCGTGTGCATGGAGGGCCGATTGCTTGTCGCCGCATCCTGCCAAGGCCAATATCGGCGCTGCGCTGATCGCCCTCAAACGCCGTTGCGCGGCCGTTCCCTGAACGGTGCCAGGCAAGATTTGCCTAGGACATGTGGGGGCAAGCGACATTCGCGGTCGTGTCAGCCTGCGAGAGCTGGCCAACGGACTCATGCACCTCGCCATGAAGGATCCACCATCGTTGCCAAGGCCATAACGCGGCTGACTGAAAAAGGATGCTTGGCAACACCCCCCGGCTGAAAACCGACGCGAAGCGGTGCGGGTTAGACGATGCGCAACTGCTGGAAAGCCTGTTGCCGCGGACTGCTCGTTTGAATCCAGAAAGCGACCAGGAGCAGTGCGGCTCCGCCATAGATCAGGCCGGCGGGAATCCACATGATCAAGCCTGCAAGTTGCTGGTCCTCGAGCGGGTTGAGCCCCCATAAATCCGAGCCGATCGCATTATCCGGATACCACAGCCTGGGCGAGACGACGAGCAACACCCCGAGCAGCCCGGTGTGGAGGGAGGTGAAGAAAAGATGCATCACGGCATTGCCGCAAGCCTGCTCGCGGCCAAGGCGAGGCAGCAGCACCCACCAGAACAAAAGCCCGCTACCGAGGAAACTCGCGTGCTGGGCATAGTGCAGGAAGCCCTGCTGGAGGGCAGCCTCGAACAGCGCCGGGACATGCCAGATCCATATCGCGGCTCCGTGCAGGACGGTCGCGACCACAGGACGGCTGATGAACGCCCAGACCGCCCGAAGCGCATTTGCATGTCCAGCCACTCCGAATATCTGGCGCAGCTGTACCGGCAGGGCCCACATCATCGCCGCCGTCGGGCGGGAGGCAACCAGCAGAGGCGCTGCGACCGCCATCAGCAATTCGTGCTCGATCATGTGCGCCGCAAACACATGTTCGCTCAATGCATGGATCGGGCTTACAAAGGCGAACGCCAGGACGGACCAGCCGGCAGCAAACAGCAAGGCCTGCCGCGATCGCAAGCGACGTCCACGTCCGCTCCGTCGCCACAGCCGGCCAGCGCCGGCAACATACAGCAAAAGGATTGCCGCCAGTGGCAATGTGATGGGTAGCGCCAGAGTCCAACCAGCCTGCGGAGCGCCGTTGCCATAGCAAATCGAGGTCGAAAAGAGCGCGTCGAAGCTCATGATCCGCATCCGTCACCCGGAAGAGCGCGGGTTCATCTGGAAAGATTCAGAATGAAGCCACTGAGGCGCGCTGTTCCACCTCCCTGCGCCGCCTCTAGGCATCCATCATCGATTTCGCCGGCTCACGGGCGATATTTTCTTCTATGCGTTCGTGTCCCGGCGTCCGCGGCAGGGCCTGGCGGAAGTTCTTGGCGTAGTCTGCCGGCATTTTGGGCGGCATCAGCGGCTCATAGGCATCTACCAGCGCTTCGATCACGACAGGGCCTTGCGTGGCGAAAGCCTGGTCGAGAACCGTCTCGATCTGATCGGCCCGCTCGATGCGAAAACCCTTTGCGCCCATTGCTTCTGCCGCCTTGGCAAAATCGATCGGCTGCAATTCGCAACCGAATTGCGGGTTGCCCAGAAACATCATCTGCTCCCAGGCGATCTGATTGAGCATGTTGTTCTTGATCACCAGAACCTTGAGCGGGATCTTGTAGCGCACCGCCGTCGAGAATTCGCCGAGCTGCATGGCAAAGCCGCCATCGCCGACGATGGCGGCAATCGGTCGACCGGGAAACGCTATGCCGGCAGCGATGGCGTAGGCCAGACCGCAAGCCATCGACGCCAGCGATCCGGACACCCCAAATGCCTGGCCGCTGCGAAGATCGACATGGCGGGCGGCCAGCTCCGTATTCTGACCGGAATCCGTGGCCAGCACTGTGTCGTCCGCCAATCTTTGTCCGAACGCCCGGGCAATCGCTTGTGGCTTCAATGGTTGCGCCTGCATGTCTTCCGACTGCCGCATCATCTCGCGCCATTTTCTCATGGTCTCCTGGGAACGGCGCAGGAATTCATCGGAGGGCTTTTGCGTCAGGCGCTGGTTGAGCGCGCGCAATGTCTCGGCCGCGTCGCCGACGAGGCCGGCCTCGACCGGAAAGCGCAAGCCGATCCGTTGCGCATCGCAGTCGATCTGGACGCCACGGGCCTGTCCGGGCTGCGGGTAGTATTCGATGTAGGGGAAGGTCGAACCGACAATCAGCACCGCGTCACAGTTCTCCATCGCCTCTTGCGAAGCCAGGGTTCCAAGAATGCCGATCCCGCCGGTGGTGTAGGGATGGTCGTCCGGCAGCACCGCCTTGCCCAGCAAAGCCTTCGCGACAGGCGCCTGCAGCAGGCGCGCCGTGTGTTCGAGTTCGGCGGCCGCGCCGATGGCGCCGCGCCCGGCCAAGATCGCAACCCGCGAAGCGTCATTGAGAATGGCGGCGGCTTTGTCGAGCTCAACGTCCAGCGGTACGCTGTGACCGGCGAACATATCCTGCGGCGTGTGCGCCGGGCGATTGCGCTTGGAGCGCTTCGACGGATCACGCTCCTGCTCCTGGATGTCGCTGGCAATCGAAAGATGGGCGACGCCCTTGCGCGCCAGCGCCGTTCGGCAGGCAAGGCTGGCGACGTTTTCCATATGCGCGGCATCGGCAACATGGGCGTTATAAACGGAGACATCGTTGAACACGCGCGTCAGATCGACATCCTGTTGCGTGAACGTCTCGATCAGATCGTGGAACTGCATGCCCGTAATCGCCAGCACCGGAGCCTGGTCGAGCTTGGCGTCATAGAGGCCGGTCAGAAGATGTGTTCCGCCGGGGCCGGACGTCGCAAGGCACACGCCCAGCTTTCCTGTCCACTTGGCATATGCACATGCCATGAAGGCAGCCGACTCTTCATGCCGGACCTGAACGAAGGCAATTTTGTCGCGCCGCGTCCGCAACGCTTCCATGACCCCGTTTATGCCGTCTCCCGGCAAGCCGAACACCACCTCCACGTCCCAGGCGACGAGTGTGTCGATCAGAATTTCTGCTGCATTCGGCATGTCAGGGTAGCTCCGGGTGGATGGTGTCCGAACCGGTGAATCCCGAGTTGGTTCCTTCGTCGCAATAAATCGTGACAGGTTTCTGGGGCGATCTTCCTGGGGCGGTTTATTCGATCTGCTCGAACGTGCATTGCCGTGGCGCCTTGTCGGGGCGCCAGCGCAGCAGTTTGGTGCCATGGCGAAACCGATTGCCGGTGACGTGGTCGAAGCGGACCTCCACCACCAGTTCAGGTTCCAAAGGCTCCCATTGTCCGCTGCGCTCCGTGCTCCAGCGGCTCGGGCCGCCGGGCGCCTTGCCGGTGAATCCGGGCTCTGACCGCAGCCCTTCCAGCCGGCGCGTGAGCGCTCCTCTGTCGGTCCTGGCGATGGTCGACGTGAAGCCGACGTGATCGAGCTTGCCGTCGTCATTGTAGAGGCCGAGGAGCAGTGAGCCGACCTCACGGCTACCCGCGAGATAGCGGAAACCGCCGACAACGCAATCGGCGGTGCGCCTCGGCTTTACCTTCACCATCGCACGTTCGCCGCACAGATAATGCTCGTCGAGCACTTTGGCCACGATGCCGTCGGTCGATGCATGGCCGGCCCCGTTCAGCCATCGAGCCGCCGTCGCTGCATCATAAGTGCACTTCGACAGGCGAAGATCCGGACTGTTCGAGGAGGTCACGAAGTCCTCGATCGCTCGCCGCCTTTCGACAAGTGGTTTGCCGGTGATGACCTCGCCGCCCGGCCTGGCAAGCATGTCGAAGAGGATCAGACTGGCAGGCGTCTGCGAACTCAGTTTGCGGATTCTGCTTTGTGCCGGGTGAAGACGCATCTGCAGCGCCTCGAAGGAAAGCTCACCGTCCACCTCGATGACAATCTCGCCGTCGATGACGAAATGCCCGCGCTTGAGGTCACGCAGGATCTCCGTGATTTCCGGAAAATAGCGGCCGAGCGGCTTGCCGGATTTGGCGCGCAGGTCAACGGTGTCGTCGCTCTTGAAAGCAAGGCAGCGGAATCCGTCCCATTTAGGCTCGTACTGCCAGCGGTTCCCATCCCTTGGGATTGCATCGGCAAGCCTGGCCTCCATCGGAGACGTATCCAGCGGGAGCGGGAAGGCGTTTATCGGTTCATGCACGGATCAGGCCTCCAAAACCGGTTCAGGAACGGCTCCGGCTTTTCAACTTCCAGGACTGCACCGCGTTCCATCTGACGGGTTCATGGAGGTTCTTCACGATGGACATTTTCATTTGCCGCCGGAACCCGGTGACGGCTGGCCGCTTTGATGTCATCGGCGGCGCGAAAGGAGATGCCCATCGACCTCTCATTGTGGACAGCTTTTGTCGGAACCGTCATTCTGATGCAGGTGCCGCCAGGCCCCGACAGCATGCTGGTGATGGCCCGCGGCATCGGACACGGGCGCGGCGTGGCGTTGTTCACGGTACTCGGCATGACGCTGGGCGCCGGACTGGTGCAGCTTCCGCTGATTGCATTCGGCCTGTCTTCGCTTGTCCACGCCTCGCCGGTGGCGTTCAATCTGCTTCGATGGGCCGGGGCGGCCTATATCATGTGGCTGGGTTTCCGGCTGCTGCTTTCAGCCTCGGCAACCATTCCCACAGGTGACATCAAGGCCCTGCGGCCGCTCGCCGCCGCCCGGGAAGGAATGATCGCCAATCTGAGCAATCCCTAGCCTTTGATGTTCATGGTTGCGTTCCTGCCGCAATTTGTCGACCCGCATAGGGGCTCCGTCACGTTGCAACTGGTGCTGCTTGGCGCAACACAGAAGATAACCGGTGTGCTGGTGCTGGGAGCCTACGCCTTGGCATCGGGCGCGGTCGGCGCATGGGTCATGCGGCACCCTCGCGCAAGGCTTTGGCAGCAGCGGCTCGCCGGCTGTCTCATTATCGGCCTCGGCGTGCGGATGGTGATCGGCGGCAGTACGAGCCGCTGACTTGAAGAAATAGCTTGCCACGTCGCCTGAAGGATTGGCTTCGACACAAGCATTGTCTTCTTCAGGGGGACGGAGCATTCGCTTTGACGTTCGGCTCCGCCGCCGTTGCGGGCCGGGACCGTGTCCAGGAACAAAAAACCTGACCGGAGGTTCGAACCTCGATCTCAATGCAGCTGCAACGCTTCATCGCCATCCGATTGGAATGTTCGTCATGATTTCTTGCGTGGCCTCGGTAAAGACGCGCCTTCAATGAACAAGCCGCCTGAGAATGCTGGCCAAAGGGAAAGCAGGCGAAAAGGGGGCGACGTCGTTCGGGCTCTTGGGCTTGGCCTGATCACCGGCGCGGCCGATGACGACTGCTCGGCCATCGGTACCTACGCCAGCGCCGGAGCGCGGTTCGGCCCCGACCTGCTGTGGACGGCACCTGTCACGCTGCCGATGATGTATCTCGTCGTCTACCTTTCATCCAAACTTGGCCAGGTTTCGGGTCGCGGGCTTTTCCAGGTCATATCGGACCTCTATCCGCGTTGGCTGCTATGGTCCGTGCTGGTGGGCGTGCTGATTGGCAACACGATCGAGGCAGCCGCCGACCTTGGCGCCATGTCGGCGGCTATTGTGCTGTTCGTTCCGCTGCCTGCTCCGTTGGTCGTCACTGCCGTTGCGGTCGTCATTTTTGCCCTGCAGGTGCTCGGATCGTACAAATTGATCCGAAATGTGTTCCGGTGGCTGGCTCTGGCTCTGCTTGCCTATGTGGTCTCCGCGGTGCTTGCCAAACCGGATGCCGCTTCCATCCTGCGTGGCACGCTGTTGCCACAAATCGAGTTCAGCCGAGAGTACCTGTCCATCCTCGTCGCCATCGTCGGGACCACTCTCTCCGCATACCTTTACACGTGGCAGTCCAATCAGGAGGTGGAGG